>CATLGL010000064.1 GCA_949935895.1 uncultured Clostridia bacterium | reverse complement strand
AGCAAGTCCCTTTGCTCCTAATTCATTTACTGCAAATTCACTCATATTATCAAAAAATTTTCTTCCTAGTTCCTTTTGATTATTTACTGCAATTACTTTAATTGTCTTATTTTTAAAAGCATTAAACTCTGTGTTTTCGAATACATTTGTTACATCTTCTATAATAAGTGGATTTCTTAAATCTGGTTTGTCTATTCCATACTTTTCCATTGCTACTTGATAAGGAATTCTGATAAATGGCCCTTTATCTACCTTCCAAGTAGTAAATTTTTCAAATATTTCTGGTACTACCTTTTCTATTACCTCAAATACATCCTCTTGAGTTGCGAAACTCATTTCGAAATCTAATTGATAAAATTCTCCTGGTGCACGATCAGCTCTTGGATCCTCATCTCGGAAGCATGGCGCAATCTGATAGTATTTATTAAATCCTCCAACCATTAACAATTGTTTAAATTGTTGAGGTGCTTGTGGTAGTGCATAAAATTCTCCTGGATGCAATCTACTTGGTACTAAAAAATCTCTTGCTCCTTCTGGAGAAGAATTTGCTAAAATAGGGGTTTGAATTTCATAAAATCCTAACTCATCCATTTTATTTCTTAGTGTTTTCATAATATTCGAACGTAATAAGATATTTTTATGAATATGTTCATTACGAAGCTCTAAAAAGCGATATTCTAAACGTAAATCTTCTCTTACATTTGATAATGTTTCTGAATTTATTTCAAATGGTAATATATTTTTACATTTTCCAAGAATTGTTATTGCATCTGCTACAACTTCAATATCTCCTGTTGGTATTTTATCATTTTTGCTTGCTCGCTCTACTACTTTTCCTTCTACCATAATACAAGATTCTGTTGTTAATTCTTGTTTTATGTTTTCAAATTCAGGTCGATTCTCTATCACAACTTGTGTAATGCCAAATTCATCCCTTAAATCAATAAAAGTCATGGCTCCTAAATTTCTATTTTTTTGAATCCAACCGTGAAAGTTTTACTGTGCTTCCAATATTCTCTTTGCTCAACTCTCCGACAATGATTTGTTCTATATTCGTTCATATACTCCTCCATATCCATCATTCTAATTTTTATTACTTTAACTTCTTAATTAGTGATTCTACATCAATTACTTCTTTTTCTCCTGTTTTAGTGTTTTCAAGTTCTACATATCCATTTTCTACCTTATCACCTAATACTGCCATAAAAGGAGTTCCTAATACTTTGCAATCCTTCATTTTTACTCCCATACTTATATTTTGTCTATCATCTAAAATTGCTTTAATTCCATTTTCATTTAATATTTCATATATATCATTTGCTTGTTTTTCTTTGTCTTCATTCTCCATTTTAGGAATAATTTGTACTTGATATGGTGCAATCTGTCTTGGTAAACTAATACCAATTGTTTTACCTTTTTCATCTTTTATAACTGCTTCTTCATAAATAGCAGCAACCGTTCTACTTACTCCAATTCCATAGCATCCCATATAGTATAATGCTTCTTCTCCTTGTTGGTTAATGAATTTACCCTTCATCATTTCAGAATATCTTGTTCCTAATTGGAATATATGTCCTAATTCCATAGTTCTTGTTTCTTTTAGGTTCGATATATCTTCAATACCATATTCTTTTTTTAGGTATTCTTGATAGTTGTCTTTTTCTAATATCTCTGTATTTAGTCCAATTCCTGTTTTTTCATCATATAAAATCTTATCTTCTCCTTGTTGAGAAATTAGCATAAATTCTTCTGATTTTTTTCCTCCCATTGCACCATTGTCAGCTACAATTGGTTTTACCTCTAATCCAATCTTTTGAAATATTTCTAAAAATGCTTTTCTTATATTTTCATACGATTTTTCCATTGCTGCCTCATTTTCATCAAAACTATAAGCATCTAGCATAGGAAATGATTTTCCTCTTAATAAATATCCTCTTGTTCGTATTTCATTACGGTATTTTTCGCCAATTTGATAAAAAGTAACGGGCAGATTTTTATATGATTTTAATTTCTCTCTTGCAAATTCTAGCATTGCTTCTTCTCCTGTTGGAGCTAGACAAAATGTGCCTTTATTAGAGTTTGTTATTAACATTGTTCCTTCTTTTACATAGTGATCATATCTTCCTGAATTTTTCCAAATTGTATCTGGTTGTAATGTTGGAAGCAATACTTCAATACAATTATATTGATTTAATGTTTCTACTATTATATTTTCTAATTTTCTTCTTACTAATAATGGTATTGTATTATAAGCAAATAAACCTGCACCATATTGAACTAATTGACCTGTTTGCAATAATATGCTTTGTGCTGGATACATTTCATCTATATTATTTAATTTTGTGCTTCCTATTCCTGTATTTGATAATTTCATTTTATTTCCTCCTTTAATAAATATTTGATTATTCTATAGCTTTTCTTATCTTAGTTCTATTATTTCTTCTCTGCTTCAGATATAAAAATCTCATTTGTATTTGTCTCTTCTTTTTCATTTTCTTTTGTTTTTTCTTCTAAAATATCTTCTATAACAATTTGTCTATTTTCATCCATTTTATATTTTGGTAACTCTGGTAAATTTTCTATACTACCATACCCAAACATTTTTAAAAAATTGGAAGTTGTTTTATATGTCATTGGTTTTCCTGGTGCTTCCAATTTTCCTGCTTCTTCTATTAAATTATATTATAGTAATTTGTAAATTTTTGCATCAGAATTAACCCCACGAATCGCTTCAATTTCTGCTCTTGTAACACCTTTGTTATAAGCTATAATTGCAAGTGTTTCCAAAGATGCGGTAGATAAATTGGGTTTTGTTCTTTTATCTAAAATTGGATATACATATTCATAATATTCTTTTTTTGTACACATCTGATAATGATGATTGACTTGAATAATTTCAATTCCTCTATTTTGTTGCTCATACTCCTCTTGCATTTTTGCAATAATGGTAATAACATCTTCTTCATTCATTTCTAAAGCTGAAACAAACTCCTTTACTTCGACTTCTCTTCCACATGCAAACAAAATTGCTTCTATAATTGATTTTGCTTGTTCAATTTCCATTTTTTTATTCCTTTTTCCTTTATTTCTTTTTATTATTATGCCACTTTTTCCTTTCTATGTCAATGAATTTTAAGGATTCCTCTCCTAAGTTTCTCAAAAATTGTTATTACATAAACAATAAGTACAATGTTTATAAAACTTACCCTGTATTACAAATTAAACACTTTCTTTAACATATTATTACAAGATTATTTTTCATTTTTCGTTGCACTTTTTCATATTATGTGATAAGATAAAATTATCTTAAAAAAAGAGGTGGAAAGTATGAAGGATGCACCTAAAAAAATAGAAGTTGTAAATGGAAATGCTGATGAATTAAAAATATCTCCTGTTTATGAACATCTAAAAGTTGCAAAGCCAAAAACAAAAGAAAATGAAAAAAACAAAAAAATTATTATCCCTAAAACAAAGAAAAAATAAGGTACCATATAGAAATTCTATATGGTATTTGTTTTTTCTTTTTATGCAAATTATATATGGATGTTCTAATTTTCAATAAAGAAATTTACATATGAAAAACTAAGTAGTTAAATTTAAAAAATAGAACCAAACAAGATTTTGTTAATCCCCTTGGCTCTATGCTTCTGGTAGCGATGGTGGGACTTGAACCTACGACCTGCCGGGTATGAACCGGATGCTCTAGCCAACTGAGCTACATCGCCATATCTTTTATTAGAACGTGTATTATTATATTAGTATATCCTATTTTTGTCAAGATAAAACAAAGAAAATAATAAAAAATTAGTTACAGTTCAGACATATGTATCGTAAATATAGAAACAACCTATATAACTCATAGTCTAAACTGTAATAAAAATTATCTTCTTTTTGTTTTATTGTTTAATCACCTATTTGCTTTTCTTTATTTACCTTCTTTGTTCTTTGTGCCTTTTCTTTTGCAATTTGATCAGCTATTTTTTCATCTACTGTCTTTTTCTCTACAAAATCTTGCTCTTTTCTTGGAATGGTCTTGTCATTACTAACATTCGCTGCCAATTTTTCTAAATTTCTTGTTTGTTGCTTAATAATCTCTTGCACATCTCTTTGTATTTCTTTGTTATCTAAGATATCTACATTTTCATTTACTGTCAATTCTCTAATTACAGTTTTTATTCCATCTAGTAATCGCATTACTATTTTCCTCCTAATATATTTACAAAATAAACCAATCTATTTTTATATTAACATAAAAAAGCAAAAAAATCAAGTATTTTTGCTTTTTTATTCTAATCCTTCTTCTCTTTATATTTTAAACAATAACAAGCAGTTAATCTTTCACTTTTAGTTTTGATTTACTATTTAGTCTTTTAACATTCTGAGATAATTAACATGAAGGTAGTAATGTATTTTAATTCATATAGTCTCTTAATTTCTTACTTCTACTTGGATGTCTTAATTTTCTTAAGGCTTTTGCTTCAATTTGTCTTATTCTTTCACGAGTAACAGCAAATTCCCTACCAACCTCCTCTAAAGTTCTTGCCTTTCCATCTTCTAGTCCAAATCGTAGTTTTAATACTTTTGCTTCTCTTGGTGTAAGAGTATTCATTACCTCCTCTAATTGTTCTTTCAAAAGTGTATATGCTGCTGAATCATGAGGAGCTGGACTATCTTCATCTTGAATAAAATCTCCTAAATGACTATCATCTTCTTCTCCTATTGGGGTTTCTAATGATACTGGGTCTTGTGCAATTTTTTGAATTTCCATTACTTTTTCTACTGGCATTTCTAATTCTTCTGCAATCTCCTCTGGACTTGGCTCACGTCCTAATCTTTGTAATAAATGCCTTGATGTACGTATTAGTTTATTGATTGTCTCTACCATATGAACTGGTATACGAATGGTTCTTGCTTGGTCTGCAATCGCTCTTGTAATTGCTTGACGAATCCACCATGTAGCATACGTACTAAATTTAAATCCTTTTTTATAGTCAAATTTATCAACTGCTTTAATTAAGCCCATATTTCCTTCTTGAATTAAATCTAAAAATAGCATTCCTCTGCCTACATATTTTTTAGCAATACTTACCACTAATCTTAAATTAGATTCTGCTAATCTTTGTTTTGCTTCTTCGTCTCCTTCTAATACCTTCTCTGCAATTTCTAGTTCTTCATCATAACTCAATAGTGGAATCCTTCCGATTTCACGTAGATACATTCTAACAGGATCATCTGTACTTACTCCTTCTAATGTACTTAAATTAATGTCTTCTACTTTGATATCTTCTACTTCCTCTAAATCTTCTAAATCTGGTTCTTCGTCCTCTAAATCTTCTTTTAAATCTACATTTAGTTCTTCAAATGCATCAAATACTTTCTCAATTTGATCTGGATTTGCATCATCTAATTCAGAGGCAATTTCACCATAAGTAATTTTCCCTTGTTTTTTTGCTTTTTCTAAAATATTCTTAACTTTTTCATCTTGTATTTGTTCTTGTTCACTTTTTTCTTCTTTTCCATTGTCTAACAATGTTGCTGATTCTTTTGCTATGTCATTTGTTTTTTCTTTTTTAGCTTGTTTAGGTTTTACTGTTACTTTTTCATCTTTTACTTCTTCACTTTGTTTTTTAGTCACTTTTTTAACCACAACTGCTTTTTTTGCTTTCTTTTTTCCTATTTCTTCTTCAGCCATTTTTCTTTCCTCCTATTTCATTTTTGCAATTTTAATAATAATTGAACTAAGTTTTGCTTCTAATTCTTTTGCCTCTTCACCTTTTATGCTAGTTTCTTCTAATTGTTTGATAATTTGATTTTTTTCCTCTATTAACTTTTCTTTTTCGTACAAATTCAAAATATCTTCTGTTGCTTTTTCATTGTCTATAATTTCATAATCTTCTGCCATAATACTTGTTATATGATTAATTAGTTCTTCATCTTGAAATAAATTTAACACATTAGTATTACTATTTCCTTTTTCAAAGTGTTCATACAAACTTTTAGCAATTTCCTTGTTTTGTTCTAAACTAAAATCTTCTGGTCTTATTTTTTCCATAATTTTTGTATGTGCTTTTATTTCTGGGTTAATTAGTAATGATATAATCATATTTTCTCTTTTGATAAGCACTTCGTTTTTTTCTTCCTTTTTCTTTTGTTTTATCACATTTTTAGCAATTGGCTTTTGAAGCATTTTAATTCCTTGGTGTTGCTTATAATCTATTTTATTTGCTTCTGCATATATTGCTTCTTTTGATATACCATATTCTTTTGCAATTTTGTCAATGTAAATTTCTCTTTCTATGCTATTATCTACTTTTGAAAGAATTTTTACCATTTCGTTTAAAAACTTAATTTTATCACTGGCTGTTTGTATCCTCATTGCATTTTTTAATGTTTTTATTTTGAATTCAACTAAAGATATTGCATTTTCCACACATCTTTCAAATCTACCGACTTCCATATTTAATCACATATTCGTCAGGATCTTTTGCCTCCCCATCTAACTGCAAAATACGAATATCACAACCCAAGTTTTGTAAAATTTCCATTCCTCGTATTGTTGCTGCTTGTCCTGCTCCATCAGAATCATATCCAATAATCATTTGGGAAGCATATTTTCTTAGTAACCTTCCTTGTGCTTCTGTAAGTGCTGTTCCTAACGATGCCACTACATTTGTAATTCCTCTTTGGTAAAGTGAAATAGCATCCATATAGCCTTCAACAATAATAATTTTGTCTTTTCCACTCTTTTTTGCTACATTTAGTCCAAATAAATTTCTACCTTTGCTGTAAACAATATTCTCTGGTGAATTGATATATTTGGGTTTGCTATCATCTAATACTCTCCCCCCAAAAGCAATTACTTTATCTTGTACATCTTTTATGGGAAACATGAGTCTATTCTTAAATTTATCGTAAAATTGACCCTTTATAGATTTACCAACCAAGCTTGATGCCATTATTTCTTCATCTGAAAATCCTTCTCTTTTTAGCATTTTATATAGTTCATCAAAATTGGTTGAATATCCAATTTGAAAGGTCTGTAAAGTACGATTATCCAATTTTCTCATTTTCACATAGTTTTGTGCTAATTTTGCATCTGGTTTATATAAATTTTCATGAAAAAATTGTGCTGTTATTTCATTGATTTTATGTACTTTTTCTTTCATTTTAATTTTAACTACATCTTGTGCATCTGCTAAAATAGGTAAGGTTATTCCACTTTTTTCAGCCAACATTTCTAAGGCTTGCTTAAAATCAAGATTTTCTATTTTACTCACAAAGTGAATAACATCTCCTCCTGCTCCACAACCAAAACAGTGGAAAATTTGTTTATCTGGCGACACAGAAAAAGAAGGGGATTTTTCTTTATGAAATGGACATAGTCCAAAAAAATTTCTACCGCTTCTTTTTAGTATTACATATTGTGATATCACATCAACGATATCATTATTGCTTCTGATTTCATCAATTAATTCATCACTATATCGTGCCATTTTTTGCAAACCTTTCTATTATAATATATACTATTCGACAGATATCTTCTAATTCCCTCTTACTTCACATAAAATATTTTTCTTTTTTTATCTATTTGTCAAATTTTGTCGTATAAGGAAAAAAATAAAGTATTATTGGAATGACACCAATAACACTCTATCTTATTATACCTTCTCATTTACATCTGTATCTGTATCTGCTGAAGCATCAAATGGAATAAATTTATTAACTACATTTTGTACTGGTTGTATATGGTCAAGTTCAAATTCTTGGAAAGAAGAATTGATTTTGTTATCAATCATTCCTTCTACTATTTCTTCAGAAGAATTTTCAGCAAGTACTAATTCACTTACTAAAATTTGTTTTGCATTAGAAAGCATCTTTTTTTCTCCTGTTGATAATCCCTTTTCCTTTTGCTTAAAGGATAAATTTCGAACTACATCCGCAATTTCATAAATGTCTCCACTTTTCATTTTATCCATGTTATCACGATATCGCTTATTCCAATTAGCCGACATTTCTGTTTTATCTTCCTCTAATATTTCAAATACTTTATCCGCAGATTGCTTATCAATAATACCTCTTACACCAATTTCTTCTGCCTTATTAGTTGGCACCATTACTTTCACTTCACCCGGCATTCTTAATATATAATATGCTTGCTTTTCTCCTAATATATCTTTTTCTTCAATTGCATCAATTACTCCTGCTCCATGCATTGGGTAAACTATATGATCACCTACATTAAACATCGTTTCTTGTGCCACTCCTTCCTGAATTTTATATCTCTTTTTCCAACATATTTATTATACTACAAAAATTACCAAAAGTCAAAAACTTTTGGTAATTTTTTCTTGCAATTTTTTTCTATTTTTTATTTGTAGAACCAAATCCTCCTATTCTTTCCCCTGTTGCATCATCATCATCTGTTATAAAGTATTTTTGAAAAATTGCTTGACCAATGGTATCTCCTTTTTTTATTTCAATATCCTCTTGTTTTAAATTATAAAATGCAAACATAAAATGTCCATCATTGTCTGGATTTTCATAATAGTCCTTATCAATAATTCCAATACTATTTGCCATAACTAGTCCTTTTTTTCCTGGATTAGAACTTCTATTGCACAATATTAAAACTTCGTCATCCTCCATATATGCTTTTAATCCCGTTTTTACTAATGTTGGCTTTTGTCCTTTTTGAAATGATGGTATAATACAATCTTCTGCTGCTTCTATGTCATACCCTGCTGAATATTTTGTTTTACGAACTGGTAAATTAATTCTAGCATTTTCAAATCCTTTTGCTATTTCAAATCCACGTTTTTTTTCCATTTCTTTTTCCTCTTCCTCTTTTTTGACAACCTCATTCTTTTTTGTTGTACTTGTTTTTTATTCTATTATAGTTATGTTAGTTTGTCAATTACTTTTTTAAGTTTACTCCAACAATTCCTGTAGGTTTGTCAAACATATGTCACACTCTCTTAGAAGTATCTATATTTGAAATACCTAATATGTGTAATCTGCTCCTCTCAACTTCGTTGCTGTCCTTAAGAAAATTGATAAAATGTTCCATTTTA
>CATLGL010000063.1 GCA_949935895.1 uncultured Clostridia bacterium | reverse complement strand
AAAATTTTATTGAAGCTATTAAGAAAGCAATGAAATCTTGTGAAAATGCTGGTATAAGTGTAGAAAACCATTTTCGCGAGGTTACGAAAATGGTTCAAATAGGTTCTGGTGCAAATAGAAGATTGCAAGACTATATGCTAACAAGATATGCTTGTTATTTAATTGCACAAAATGGAGATTCTAAAAAAGAAGAAATAGCATTTGCTCAAAGCTATTTTGCAGTACAAACTAGAAAACAAGAAATAATTGAAGATAGAATAAAACTAATGAACAGATTAGAAGCCAGGGAAAAATTAAAAGAATCAGAAAAACAGTTATCAAAAAATATTTATGAAAGAGGAGTAGATGATTTAGGTTTTGCAAGAATTCGTTCAAAAGGAGATTCTGCGTTATTTGGTGGATTAAATACAATGCAAATGAAAGCAAAATATGGGGTAAAAGAAAATAGACCACTTGCAGATTTTCTACCAACATTAACAATAGCGGCAAAAAATTTAGCAACAGAAATGACAAATTATAATGTTACTGAAAAAGATATGTATGGAGAGGAAAGCATAACAGGAGAGCATATAGATAACAATTTAAGTGTAAGGAATATGTTAAATAAAAGAGGGATTAAACCAGAAAATTTAAAACCAGCAAAAGATTTGAAAAAGTTAGAAAGAAGAGTAAAAACTGAAAGTAAGAAAATGACTAGTAATAAATTGCCACAAGGGAAATAGAGAAAATAACAAAACTTAGTTGAAATTGTAATAAAATTATGTTAATATAGTAGCGTCAAATTTAGTAGAAAAACCTCTTATCTTAGCAACATCGAGATAAGTATAATGAAACTATTAACAAGCATAAGCCGAAATGGCAGGAGGTAATGATGAAAGGACTTATTCATAATTCATTTTTTACAAGAAATGAAAGAAAAGAGAACCTTAGTTCTTTATTTGGAATGGAGCAAAGAGCAGATGAGACTAATGAAGGGCGGAGTACAGTAATTCATAGTGAAAAAACAGGCCGAACAGTAATACTCGAGTCTGTCTTTCCAACAGATGAAATTGCAGATGAAGCTTGTAGGCATTTAGAAGAGAAATGGAAATAACTTTACAACAGTAAGAAGAGGTCGCAATGCGACCTCTTTATCCACGCTATAATTCAATTTTTGGTTGATATCTTTCAATCCACATGTTTACTTGGCACAAGTATGCCATAAGTTGCGGACCTGTCATTAATTGACCAAACCATGGTCTGGTGAAAGCGTTTCCATCCGTTTCCAAAATTTCTAAAATATAATTCCTGTTTAATAATTGGCTAATAGGAGCATCTTTTTTACTCATAATATTAGATAACATTTCTTTTACTGTTTTTAAATAAGTTGGATTATGCGTTTTTGGATAAGGACTTTTCTTTCTGTTTACAATTTCTTCTGGTAGTAAATCACGTACAACATAACGTAACAGACCTTTTTCTCTGCCATTTAATGCTTTCATTTCCCATGGCACATTCCACATATACTCTACCAAGCGGTAATCACAAAAAGGTACTCTTAATTCTAATCCATTATACATACTCATTCGATCAGAACGATCTAACAATGTTTGCATAAACCAATTTAGTGTTAGATAAGAAATTTTTCTTTTTTCAGCAGTTTCTTTTGAGTCACAATCTAAAATTTCTACTTTATCTAAACTTTCATGATAACGAAAGTCAATATATTCTTTTAAATTTATTTCTTTACAAATATCAGAATTTAATAAATTTTGTCTTTCAGAAATGGCAATTGACCAAGGAAACGTATTGCTCTTTAAGGCATCTTCACGGAAAAACCAAGGATAGCCAGCAAAAATTTCATCAGAGCATTCTCCGTGAAACAGCAACAGTAGCACCTTTTCGAATATTTTTACAAAATAGTAACATAGAAGAATCTACATCTGCCATGCCAGGAAAATCTCTTGCAATCATAGCCTCTTCTAAAGCATTAGCAAGTTCTGGCGTATCAATTACAATTTTATGATGCTTGGTATCAAAATGTTGCAGCATCAGTTCAATGTATTCGTTATCGGAATTTGGTTGAAAATCACTTTTAATAAAATTTTTATCATTATCTACATAATCAACTGAATACGTATCTAATTTTGGTAGATTATTTTCTTTATAATAATTACAAATGTAAGCAGTAATAATACTAGAATCAAGTCCACCAGAAAGCATAGCACAAAGTGGTACATCAGAAATAAGCTGACGTTTAATGGCATCGTCTAGTAAAAAATGTACTTTCTGACAGGTGTTTTCAAAATTATCTGTATGAGGTTTTGATTCTAACTTCCAATATTCCTCTTCTTGTAATCCATCTTTATTATAAAGCAAGAAATGAGCTGGTTTTACTTCATAAATATTTTTAAATACAGAAGCACCAGGAGTATGAGCGGGACCTATACCAAACAATTCACAAATTCCAGTCTTATCAATTTTTGTTTCAACATAAGGGTGCTCTAATATTGCTTTTACTTCTGAACCAAAGATAATGGTATCATTAGAAATGGTATAGTATAGAGGTTTTATACCAAAATGGTCTCTGGCTAAAAATAATTCTTGTTTTTGTTCATTCCAAATAGCAAAACTAAAAATACCATTTAATGTTTTAATTATGTCAGGTCCGCCATTCCATATAAGATTTTAAAACAACTTCGGTATCACAATATCCTTTAAATTCATATCCTTTTTCTTTTAGTTCGTTACGAAGCTCATTTGCATTATATAATTGCCCGTTATATACAATGGTGTATGTATTATTACCTTGTTTTGCACTCATTGGTTGACCACCATTTTTAGAATCCAGAATGATTAATCTTCTATGTCCTAAATTAACACAAGGTGCTAAATAAAAGTTTTCTTCATCTGGTCCACGCTTTGAAAGCTTTTTTGTCATACGTGTTAGAATTTCTCGTCTATCTTGTAAATCATGTTTTAAATTTACAAATCCAACAAAACCACACATAAATATCCTCCTTATTTTATTTAATCATAATATATGCATGAAATTGGATTTATGAAACAAATCCAATTTTTTTTCATATGATACATCAGGTGAGAAATATGAAAATATTAAAAGAATTATATGAAGATGCAAAAAATATACAACAAAAAGATCCTGCAGCAAAACATATTTTATATGTAATTTTGTTATACCAAGGATTTCATGTATTGCTATTTTATCGTTTAGGACACTTTTTCTATAAACATAGATTGTTTTTTATTGCAAGACTTATTTCCCAAATTGCAAGATTTTTGACAGGAATTGAAATTCACCCAGGAGCAAAAATTGGAAGAAGGTTCTTTATTGATCATGGAATGGGGATTGTAATTGGAGAAACGGCAACAATAGGAGATGATTGTACTATATATCATGGAGTTACCTTAGGAGGAACTGGAAAAGACAAATATAAAAGGCATCCCGATTTAGGAAATCATGTTATGGTAGGATGTGGTGCAAAAATATTAGGTCCAATTAAAATTGGAAGCAATGTAAAAATTGGAGCAAATGCAGTTGTAACAAAACCAGTAGAAGATAATGTAACAGTAGTAGGAATCCCTCGGAAGAATAATTTAGGATTGCAAAATGTTACGTAAAGTGATATAATAATAATAACATTGAGTAGTACTCCCACATTTAGATCTATAGGGAAGGCTTAATGAAATAAAACTTATTTAGAGGAGGAAAAAGAAATGAAACAGGAAAACTATTTAAAGGCACGGGCAGAAGAGAGAAAGGCAGAAAAACAGCCGTCGAAGCAGCACACGCAACCGCTTGTACAGAAAGAACCCAAAAGCGGCAGGCCCATCTATCGCAAAGAAGAATAGTAAATTTCTGTTGGAGGACTCGGCTTTGCCTAGTCCTCTTTTCTATTATTTCATAAATTCATTCAATACCTTGTATAAAAACAAAATATATGCTAAATTTAATACTAAGGTGGTGATAATATGTTAAAACAAGTTTCACTAAAAAATTACAAGAGTATTGTTGGTACTTTTAAAGAAAGTATTGGAGAAAAAATACTTAAGAAAAAGCTAGGTGATGAATTATACATGCAATATGTTAAAAATGCTATACGAGAAGCAGAAGAACATCTTGCAAATGGAGGAAAGACATATACATTAGAAGAATACCGTGAAAGGTTAAGAAGATTATATAATGCCAATATTTAAAGTTATTGTAACAGATAATGCAGATAGTGACTTGGCAAAAGCGATAGGATATTTGTCAGACAGAAATGCACAGAAGTTTTCAGAAGAACTGTTCCCAAAATATGAAAATATAAAACTTATGCCAAAACTATATCAAAGAATATACTATGAAAAAACACATACAGATTATTGAAGAATTGTACATAGAAAATATATTATTATTTACAAAATTCATAAAAATCAAATGACAATTTTAAGAATTATTTCAGAAAAAGAAAATTATTTAAAATCAAAATTTTTTAAATCTTTTGTATAAATCAAAAAAGAGAGCAAACTGAATAAATCTAAGAAATGGGTGCTAGGTACTTTATTTATTATGCACAAAAAATAAAAAAAACATAACAAACACTTGTTTAAATAAAAGAAATATAGTATAATGTACTATGCATGTATTCATAATATAAATATAACATACATGTTGGGGGGAAAAATGAACGATAAAATAGTAATTAAGGGAGCAAAAGAACATAATTTAAAAAACATCAATTTAGAAATACCAAGAGATAAACTTGTTGTTATTACAGGACTTTCAGGCTCGCGGAAAATCATCTCTTGCATTTGATACATTATATGCAGAAGGGCAAAGAAGATATGTAGAAAGCCTATCTAGTTATGCAAGGCAATTTTTAGGATTAATGGAAAAACCAGAGGTAGAACGAATAGAAGGATTATCACCAGCCATTTCAATTGATCAAAAAACAACTTCAAAAAACCCTCGTTCTACAGTAGGAACTGTTACAGAAATATATGACTATATTCGTTTATTATATGCAAGAATTGGAATTCCGTATTGTCCAAATTGCCGGTAAAAAAATTGAAAAACAATCCATAGACCAAATAGTAGATACTATTATGGAATTAGAAGAAGGAACAAAAATACAAGTATTATCACCAGTGATTCATGGAAGAAAAGGAGAATTTACAAAATTATTAAATGATTTTGTAAAAGAAGGATTTGTTCGTGCAAGAATTGATGGAGAAACCGTAGAATTAACCGATGACTTAGAATTAGATAGAAAGAAAAAACACAATGTTCAAATCATTGTAGACCGTTTAGTAATAAAAGAAGATATTAGAAATCGTTTAGCAGAATCAGTAGAAATTGCAATGAAGCATGCTAACCAATTAGTACTAATTGATATTGTTGGAAAAGAAGAAAAAATATTTAGTGGTAATTATGCCTGTCCAGATTGTGGAATCAGCTTTCCAGAGTTATCACCAAGAATGTTTTCTTTTAATAACCCAGTAGGAGCGTGTCCTTCTTGTACAGGTATTGGATATCTAATGAAAATGGATGAAGAATTGATTATACCAGATAAAAATAAAACTTTATATGATGGAGTAAAAGCATTTGGTGCAAGTACAATGAAAAAAGGCGATACGATGGCAAAAATGTATTTTGAAAGCATAGCACGTCATTATGGAGTAGATATTAAAGTACCAATCAAAAAATTACCACGTGATTTTATGGAAAAAATTTTATATGGTACAGGAGTAGAAGAAATTGACTTTGAATATACTTCTGCTGCTGGAACAAGAAAATTTAAAACACCATTTGAAGGAGTTATACCAACACTAGATAGACGATATAATGAAACAAAATCGCAAGGTATGCGTGATTTTTATGAGATGTATATGAGTTATAGTGCATGCCCAACCTGTCATGGTGCAAGATTAAAAAAAGAAGTACTTGCTGTAAAGATAGGAGACAAAAACATCAATGAATTAACAGATATGTCAATAGATAAAATAAAAACTTATTTAAATTCTTTAAAATTATCAAAAAAAGAAACAATGATTGCAGACCAAATTATGAAAGAATTAAACCAAAGATTGCAATTTTTAATGGATGTTGGGCTTGAATATTTAACACTATCAAGAAGTGCAGGAAGTTTATCAGGAGGAGAGGCACAACGTATAAGGCTAGCTACTCAAATTGGTTCTGGGCTAACAGGTGTATTATATATTCTAGATGAACCAAGTATTGGACTACATCAAAGAGATAATGATAAGTTACTTGCAACATTAAAAAAACTAAGAGATTTAGGAAATACTCTAATTGTAGTAGAGCATGATGAAGATACTATGTATGCAGCAGATCAAGTAATAGATATTGGTCCAGGAGCAGGAGTACATGGTGGAAATGTGATTGCACAAGGAACAGCAGAAGAAATAAAGAAGATTCCAACATCAATTACAGGGCAATATTTAAGCCGGTAAAAAGAAAATTATAGTACCAAAAAAAAGGAGAAAATCAAACGGAAAATCAATTGAAATAATAGGAGCTGAGCAAAACAATTTAAAAAATATCAATGTAAAATTTCCATTAGGTGTATTTACTTGTATAACAGGAGTATCTGGTTCAGGTAAAAGTACACTTATTAATGAAATTTTGTATAAAACAGTGGCAAGAGAAGTATATGGTTCTAATGAAAAACCTGGTAAGTGTAAACAAATAAAAGGACTTGAGAATATAGATAAAATTATCAATATTGACCAATCTCCAATTGGAAGAACACCACGTTCTAATCCTGCAACATATACAGGGGTATTTGATATGATTCGTGATATTTTTGCAACAACAAATGAAGCAAAGCTGCGTGGCTACCAAAAGGGAAGATTTAGTTTTAATGTGGCAGGGGGAAGATGTGAGTCTTGTAATGGAGATGGTATTTTAAAAATTGAAATGCATTTTTTACCAGACATTTATGTACCATGTGAAGTTTGCCATGGAAAACGATACAACAGAGAAACATTGGAAGTAAAATATAAAGGAAAAAGCATTGCGGATGTTTTAGATATGACAGTAGAAGAGGCACTTAGCTTTTTTGAGAACATACCAAGAATTAAAACCAAAATTCAAACATTATATGATGTAGGACTTGGTTATATAAAACTAGGACAACCATCTACAACACTATCTGGAGGAGAAGCACAAAGAGTAAAATTAGCAACCGAATTATCGAAAAAGCCAACAGGAAAAACATTATATATTTTAGATGAGCCAACCACAGGATTACACATTGCAGATGTTCATAAACTAGTCAATATTTTGCAAAGATTAGTAGATACAGGAAATAGTATTATTGTAATTGAACACAATTTAGATTTAATCAAAACTGCAGACCATATTATAGATTTAGGACCAGAAGGCGGAGACAAAGGCGGACAAATAGTAGCAGTAGGAACCCCAGAACAAGTTGTACGAAATGAACAAAGCTATACTCGGTAGGTTTTTAAAAAAGTATTTAGAATAAAAAACAACCCCACATAGCGTGGGGTGTTTTTGCTTAACTATCTGCAGTTTTCGTTATTATTATTGTTTTGTTTGTTTTGATTATTGTTTTCATTTTTATTTTGATTTTGTTTATTTTGGTTTTTATTGTTCTTTGCCATAATGAAAGCACCTCCATTTCTTTTCTTAAGAATATTTTTCACAAAATTTGAAAAAATATTCAAGAAAGAAAGTAAATTGTATAAAAAAGTGAGCAGGTATTAAAATTTGTGGTATAATAGATAACGAATAAATTAAAAACATAGGAGAATAAGAAAAATGGAACATATTGTAATTGGAATTGAAGGATTAGTAGGAGCAGGAAAAACATCTATTTGTAGAGAACTAATTAAAATTTTACCTAATACTGTTTTGCTAAATGGAGGTAATTTATATAGAGCTATTGTATATGCTATGATGAAAAGTGGGGTAAATTTAGAAAATATAAAACAACAAGCAAAACAGATTGATATAAAAACAGTAATGGATTTATTTCATATTGAATTAAAAATAGAAGATAATGAAACAAAAATATACATGGAAGGTAATGTAATACAAGAAGAAGAATTACAATCACAAAAAGCCTCTATGGCTGTATCAGAATTGGGAGGAAAGGCAAAAAATGAAGCATTATTTGTTTTTGCAAGAAGTTTGATTGAACATTTAAAAATAGAGCATAATGTTATTATCTCTGGTAGAGCAATTATGCAAATTTATCCAGATACAAATTATCACTTTTTTGTAACTGCTAGTTTAGAGGAACGAGTAAAAAGAAAAAGCATACAATATAAAGAAGAGGTTGATATAGAGGAATTAACAAACCATATTGCAAAGCGTGATGAATTACAAAAAGAAGCAGGATTTTACCAACTAACAGACAAAACAATTTCTGTTGATGTAACTGATTGTGAAACAGTAAAGGAATCAACAAACAAGTTATTAAACTATATCAGATTACCACAAGAAATAAAATAAAAGACAAGGAGAGGATATTCTTGAACGAAAAATTAAAAGAATTTAATACATATTTAAACAATCGAAAAGTAGCCGTAATTCGGCTTAGGTGTTAGTAATATCCCATTACTAGATTATTTATATAAATTATCTGCTAAAGTAACAGTATTTGATAACAGAACCATTGAGCAAATTCCAAAAGAAATCATGGATTTGATTACAAGATATACATTTGAATTTTCATTTGGTGAAAACAATTTGTCAAAATTAGTGGGATTTGACTTAATTTTCCGTTCACCAAGTTGTATGCCAACCAAAAAAGAATTAGTAGAGGAAGAAAAAAGAGGGGCTATTGTTACCTCTGAAATTGAAATGCTAATGGAAATGGCACCATGTAAAGTAATAGGAGTAACAGGAAGTGATGGGAAAACAACAACAACAAGTTTAATTTATGAAATTGTAAAACAAGCAGGATATCATGCATATCTTGGTGGTAATATAGGATATCCACTTTTTACCAAGTTAGGTGAAATGAAAAAAGAAGATATTATAGTATTAGAATTAAGTAGTTTTCAACTAATGAACATAACAGTAAGTCCCAATATAGCTGTTATTACCAATATATCGCCAAATCACCTAAATATTCATGCAGATTATGAAGAGTATATAGAAGCAAAAAAGAACATTTTTAAATATC
>CATLGL010000062.1 GCA_949935895.1 uncultured Clostridia bacterium | reverse complement strand
ACAAAACGATAAATTTTTGTTAAGAAACTAAGGAGGAAATGATTACAATGTATATGTTTAATCGAATCACTGTTAATCCACAATTACCAAAAAGGATTAACCGTTTATCAGAAATTGCAAACAACTTATGGTGGGCATGGAATAGTGAATATTTAAGATTATTTAAAACAATTGATATTGATTTATGGGAAACAATTGGAAAAAATCCTGTTAAATTTCTAAAGCAAGTATCACAAGAAAAATTAGAAAAAGCTGCTGCTAATGCAGAGTTTTTAAAAGATTATGATAAAGTGGTGCAAGACTTTGATGGTTACATGAATAGTAAAAGTACTTGGTTTTCTAAAAAATATCCAAACAATAAAAATGATTTAATGGCATATTTTTCAGCAGAATATGGATTAGATGAAATTATTCCTATTTATTCTGGTGGATTAGGAATTCTTTCTGGAGATCATTTAAAATCAGCAAGTGATTTGGGATTACCCTTTGTTGCTGTTGGTTTATTGTATAAAAATGGGTATTTTAACCAAAAAATCAATCGATATGGAGATCAAGAAAATATATATCGTAATATTGACTTATATAATCTTCCAATTTTGCCAGTAAAGGATAAAACAGGAGAAGATCTAATTATTGATGTAAAATTTCCAAAGCGTAAAGTATACTTAAAAGTATGGAAAATTAATGTAGGTAGAGTTACATTATATTTATTAGATTCTGATATTGAACAAAATACAAATCAAGAAGATAAAGAAGTTACATTACGATTATATGGTGGAGACCAAGAAATGAGAATTCGCCAAGAAATCGTATTGGGTATGGCAGGAGCACATCTTTTAAAAATATTAGGTTTACATCCTACCGTATATCATATGAATGAAGGGCACTCATCCTTCTTATTATTAGAAATTATTAAAGATATTATGGAAGAAAAACAAGTATCTTTTGAGATTGCAAAAGAAATAGCTTCTTCTAAAACAATATTTACAACACATACACCTGTTCCAGCAGGAAATGATATTTTTCCATTGGATTTAGTAGAAAAATATTTTAAAGATTTTTGGCCAAGATTAGGACTAGAAAGAGAAGCTTTCTTAAAGTTAGGAATGAAGCCATGTGACTACTTAGAACAAGGATTTAATATGGGGATTTTAGCATTAAAAATAACAGGTAAGAAAAATGGTGTTAGTAAGTTACATGGAGAAGTGTCAAGAGAATTATTTGGAGATGTATGGCCAAATATTTCTGCAGATGAATCACCAATTACACATATTACAAATGGAATTCATACTTGTTCATGGCTTGCCCCAAATTTAAAAGAGTTATATAACAAATATTTAACACCATTTTGGCAAGATGCTATTTATGATGATGCTACTTGGAAGGAAATTACCAATATTCCAAATGAAGAACTATGGAAAGCACACGTAGAAC
Source organism: uncultured Clostridia bacterium (assembly GCA_949935895.1). Taxonomy (GTDB): domain Bacteria; phylum Bacillota; class Clostridia; order TANB77; family CAG-508; genus RGIG8482. Next base: position 7,796 of record CATLGL010000062.1, on the reverse strand, counting down.
GTAAAGTAAAATTATTAAAATTAGTAAAAGACAATGTTTCAAATCGCATGAAAAATGCAGGATGTGGATATGATGACATAAAGGATATTGTTTCTAAATTAGATCCAAATGCATTAACAATCGGATTTGCAAGAAGATTTGCAACATATAAAAGAGCAACTTTAATTTTTAGAGATTTAGAAAGAATCACACAAATATTGAATGATCAAGAACGTCCTGTTCAAATTATTTTTGCAGGAAAAGCACATCCTGCAGATAAAGAGGGACAAGATTTAATAAAATATATCCATGAAATTTCGTTAAAACCACAATTCAAAGGAAAAATATTTGTATTAGAAAATTATAATATTCAAATTGCAAGATATTTAGTAAGTGGTGTTGATGTATGGCTAAATAACCCAAGAAGACCGATGGAGGCATCACGGAACAAGTGGACAAAAAGCCTCTGTCAATGGAGTAGTTAATTTTAGTATTTCTGATGGTTGGTGGGCAGAAGGATATGATTCTAAAAATGGTTGGGTAATTGGAACAAATGAGCAATATTCATCTTATGATGCACAAGATACAGCAGATAGTGAAAGTATTTATCAAATTCTAGAAAATAAAATTATACCAACATATTATGAGAAGGATAAAAATGGGATATCTGATAAATGGATGGAATATATGAAACATTCAATTATATCAACAGGAGGAAAATATAGTACTTCAAGGATGGTTGTAGACTATGTAGATAAACTATATATGCCACTTATCAATTTAACCAATCAATATTTTACAAATTTAGAAGAAGTAACATCATATCATGCATGGAAAGAAGAACTATTTAACAATTGGAATGACATTAAAATTTATCAAACAAGTAATTTAGAGAATATTACACTAGATGCAGGAAACCATATTGAAGTAAGTTGTGCAGTAGAGCTTCCTAATATTGACCGCAATAACATTGAAGTAGAAGCATATTATGGAAAAATATTAGATAATGGTGTGGTAAAAAGTATGCAAATTATTCCAATGCAATTTCAAGAAGAAGTAGAAGGAAAAGCAAATACCTATTTATATAAAGCAAAAATTGAACTGACAACAGGAGGAAATTATGGTTACACATTCCGAGTAATGCCAAGACATAAAATGCTATTAGATAGTGCTAACTTAGATTTAGTAAAATGGATTACAAACGAATAGAAATGTAGTGGAAATCATTAGCTCAGGCACAGGCAGAATTCATCTTCAAATCATATGATTTAAGTAGTCAAAACCCGTAACAGACAAAAAGCGCACAAAAGGTAGAGTCATATTTCAGGCTCTACTTTTTGTGTGCTTTTATATGGTTAAAAGTAATTACATTTCATGAATATTTTTTGGGGAGAAAATGGAACGATTCAATATAAAAAAGAGTATAATAAAAGACAGTACATACAATATTTATAAAAGAATGATGAATATAAGGACTTATAAGAATTCGTTGAAAATTTTGACAAAAAAATTTAATACTTTTACAAAAACTACAAAAATGTCAACTTTTTTAATCAAATACTATTGAATAAATGATTTTATATGTGTTATAATACCTACGTGTTGAAAAAAATTTAGAAAGAGGGAATTAAATTGAAGAAAGATTTAAAAAAGACTAAAATTGTCGGAACAATTGGACCTGCTAGTGAGCATATGTTAAAAGACTTATTTGAAGCAGGATTAAATGTAACAAGAATTAACTATTCACATGGAAGTTGGGATGAACAGTCTGAAAAAACAGAGGAAATTATTCGTTTAAGAAAAGAAATGGATATTCCTATTGCACTACTATTAGACATGAAAGGCCCTGAAATAAGAACAGGAATGTTGTATACAGGAAAAAATACAAAAATTGAATTAAAAGATGGACAAAAATTTACATTAGTAAATGAAGATATTACTGGAAATGAAGAAAAAGTTTCTGTAACCTATAAAGAATTATATAAAGATGTTAAATCAGGAACAAAAATATTGATTGATGATGGTGCAATCGAGTTAAAAGTAGATGAAGTTGTAGGAAAAGACATTGTATGTACAGTAGTTCATGGAAACGGATTAGGAAGTAGAAAAACAATGAACTTACCTGGAACAATTATTAAATTACCAGCATTAGCTGAAAAAGACATTGCAGACTTAAAAACTGCTTGTGAACATGATTATGATTTTGTTGCTGTATCTTTTGCAAGAAACTTAGATGATATTCGTCAAGTAAGAAAAGTATTAGATGATAATGGTGGAAAAGATATACAAATTGTAACTAAAATAGAGAATGTAGAAGGATTATCAAATTTAGATGATATTTTAAGAGAAGCAGATGCTCAAATGATAGCAAGAGGAGATATGGCTACAGAAACTGATTATACAGAGCCACCAATTGTTCAAAAAAGAATTATTAAAACATCAAATAAAATTTGTAAACCAGCAATAACAGCAACACAAATGCTAGAATCTATGACACATCAACCATTACCAACAAGAGCAGAAGCAAGTGACGTAGCAAATGCAATCTATGATAGAACAAGTGCTATTATGTTATCTGGAGAATGTGCACAAGGAGATTATCCATTAGAATGTGTTCAAACAATGGTTAAAATTGCACTTAGAGTAGAACCAGAAATTGATTATTGGAAAAAATTTGAAGAAAATAGAAATATTGAATTAAATGATTTAGGCTCTAATATTGTTTATTCAAGTTGTGTAATGGCTAAAAATACAAAAGCAGATGCCATTGTATGTTATACAAAATCTGGAGATACTGCAAGAAAATTCTCTGGAATGGGAGCTGGATGTCCAATTTTAGCAGTTACAGATAATAGAAGAACTTTTAACCAATTATCATTAGCATGGAATGTTCAACCAGTATATGTTGAGACAAAAGAACATGTTGAAGATATGGTTGTAGCTGGAATTGAAAAATTAAAAGCAAAAGGAATTTTAGAAAGTGGAGACTTAGTTGTTATTTCTGGAGGACATAAGCTAATTAACAATATAAAAGAAAGCAAAGTAGTAAGTGGAGTCGCTAGAGTATAATAAGATTATTACTAAAAAAGGATATATTTTTCTATCATAGCAGTAGAAAAATGTATCCTTTTTAAAAATTTAGGTAAAAAAATGACTAAGATATCAAAATTTATAGAAATAGAAAGAATTAAGACGACAAAAATGATAGATTATAGGAAAAATATATTTACAAATATAAAAACATATATTATAATGACAAAGCTTTATAAAAAAGTAGTAATCTTACAGAAATTTTTTCGAGGAGGAAAACAAAAAAATGGTAAGTGATGTTCGGAAGAAGAAGCTTGAGGACAGTTATGGTAAAGAAAATTGCATCGAATTAGGAGGTTTACATTTTGTGTGTAGTAATGGACAATACTATTTGATGCAGAATAAAGATGGAACTCCAGTTTCTTCCATTGAGGAGGCAATTTTATTGAAAGGAATTGTTTCAATTGAAATAGAACTGCAGGATGACATAACCATTCGAAAACAACTAGGAGAAAAGAAAGAGCTTTTTATGGGAAATGAATTACAAGCCATCAAGAAGCTGCTAAAAAGGGTGTAATATACCCTTTTAGCAGCTTCTTAACAATATCTAATCAAATTGTAACAAAATTTTATAAACAAACTATTGTATAGAAAACAAAAATTTTGTAAGTAAGTTCGTTTTGCAAGACTTGTAAAAAAGTCTTGCGTTTTTTTTATATATGTAGTATAATACCAAATGTAAGAGACCTTATTCTTAGCTTAAGGATTAAAAACTCCTCTTTGGCTCAGTTTAAGGAAAAAATGTAATAGGAGGAAAAATATGACAAAGGAAAGAAAAGAAGAAATTATTAAAACCTACAAAAGAGATGAAAAAGACACTGGTTCTCCAGAAGTTCAAATTGCTCTTTTAACAGAAAGAATTACAGAATTAACAGAACATTTAAAAGTTCACACAAAAGATAATCATTCAAGACGTGGACTTTTAAAAATGGTAGGTAAAAGAAGAAACTTATTAAACTACTTAGCAAAGAAAGATATCGAAAGATATAGAGATATTGTTGAAAAATTAGGATTAAGAAAATAATCTATATTTGTAGGGCGTTTAAAAAAGATTAAACGTCCTATAATGCTATTTTACTTTACAATAAACAATAATAGAAAATAGAAAGTAGCTTGTATATTGTGTAAATACCTTGAAATACTAATCATAAGAAAATTTTATATTTATACAATATAGAGGTTACCATCTATTCAATCTATTATTGATTATATAAATAAAAAGAAAAGGAGATTTTAATTATGTTTAAAACATTCGAAACAGAACTAGCAGGAAGAAGGCTAGTAATTGAAACAGGAAAGATTGCAGAGCTTGCTAATGGTAGTGTTATGGTACGATATGGTGACACTGTTGTTATGGTAAATGTTACAGCCTCCAAAGCACCAAGAGATGGAATTGATTTTTTTCCATTATCTGTTGATTATGAAGAAAAACTATATTCTGTAGGAAAAATTCCAGGAAGTTACCAAAAAAGAGAAGGAAAACCAGCAGATAAAGCAATTTTAACATCAAGAGCAATTGATAGACCTCTTCGTCCATTATTTCCAAAAGACTTTAGAAATGATGTATGTGTAGTAGCTACTGTTTTATCAGTAGAACCAGATAATGCTCCAGAAGTAGCAGCCATGATAGGAGCTTCAGCTGCACTTTCTATTTCAGATATTCCTTTTGGAGGACCAACAGCTGCTGTAGCAGTAGGATATGTTGATGATAAAATCGTTATTAACCCAACACTAGAGCAAAGAGAAAAAACAAGATTAACCTTAACAGTTGCAGGAACAAAAGAAAAAATTGCAATGATTGAAGCAGGTGCTGATGAAATACCAGATGACACTATGCTAGAGGCAATTAAACAAGCCCATATTGAAATTCAAAAACTTTGTGATTTTATTCAAACTATAAAAGATGAAATTGGAAAACCAAAATTTGAATATAAATCTTTTGAAGTAGACCATGAAGTATATGCAGAAATTGAAGAAAAATATGCTAAAAGAATGTATGAGGATGTACAAGCTGTTGATAAAGAAGTAAGAGATACTGCTATGGAAGTATTATTAGAAGACGTTAAGACATATTTTATAGAGAAATACGGGGAGGAAGTAGCAGAAGAAAAAGCAACAGATATTGCAGATAGTTTATACAAATTAGAAAAGAAATCCGTTCGAAAAATGATTCTAGAAGAGCACAAAAGACCAGATGGAAGAAAAATTGATGAAATTAGACCACTATCTTGCGAAGTAGGATTATTACCACGTGTTCATGGTAGTGCATTATTTACAAGAGGACAAACTCAAGTTATGTCTATAGTGACACTTGGAATGGCAAGCGAAGAACAGGCACTAGATGGTATTGATGAAGAAGAATCAAAACGTTATATGCATCAATATAATTTTCCTTCATATAGTGTAGGAGAAGCAAGGCCATCAAGAGGTCCAGGAAGACGTGAAATTGGACATGGGGCGTTAGCAGAAAAAGCACTTGTTCCTGTTATTCCATCAGAAGATGAATTTCCATATGCTATTCGTGTAGTATCTGAAGTATTAAGTTCTAATGGTTCTACATCTCAAGCAAGTATTTGTCGGAAGTACTTTGGCACTAATGGATGCTGGTGTACCAATAAAGAGACCAGTTGCTGGTATTTCAACTGGATTAGTAACAGATGAAAACGATTCAAACCATTACATTATGTTGACTGATATACAAGGACTAGAGGACTTTTTTGGAGATATGGATTTCAAAGTAGGAGGAACAGAAAAAGGAATTACAGCCATTCAAGTAGATATTAAAATTGATGGTCTAACCTATGACATTATTAAAGAAGCTTTTGAAAGAACAAGAAATGCTCGTAAATATATTCTAGAAGAAGTTATGTTAAAACAAATTCAAAAGCCTAGAAATGAAATATCAAAATATGCTCCAAATATTATAAGAACAGTTATCAATATTGATAAAATAAAAGATGTTATAGGACCTGGTGGAAAAATGATTAACAAAATTATTGCAGAAACAGGTGTTAAAATTGACATTGAAGAAGATGGAAGAGTATTTATATATTCAAATGATATGGCAAATGGTCAAAAAGCATTAAAAATGGTAGAAGATATTGGAAAAGACTTAGAAGTGGGAGTAATTTATGAAGGAGTTGTCAGCAAAATTATGCCATTTGGTGCATTTGTTGAACTTGGAGGAGCAAAAGAAGGACTTGTACACATTTCCAAAATTTCGCATAAGAGAATTGAAAAAGTAGAAGATGTTTTAAAGGTAGGAGATGTTGTAAAAGTTAAAGTATATGAAATTGATGACCAAGGAAGAATCAATTTAACAATGCGAGACTTAGAAGAAAAAGAAGAAAAAAGTGAAGATTAGTTTAAGAAATTATGAATTTTACTCTAAAAGTTGAAAATAATAAACAAAAATAGTATAATAATAAAAGTAGAAAAATACACTATATAGACAAGTAATATAAAGAGAGGTACAAAATGGTATATTTATATATAATTCAACAGGCACTAGTTTGGATTGTAACAATATTTTGGCTATATCAACTTATTGTTAGTATATGCTCTTTAGTAAAATTAAAAGATAAACCAATTTTAGAAGATAAACAAAATCGTTTTATGGCAATCATTCCAGCACATAATGAAGCTTCTGTTATTGGAAATTTAGTAGAAAGCCTAAAAAAGCAAAATTACTCAAAAGAACTATATGATATTTATGTAATTGCAGATAATTGTACAGACAATACAGCACAAATTGCAAAAAAGGCAGGAGCTATTGTATATGAGCGATTTGATAAAGAAAATAAAACAAAAGGTCATGCATTAAATTGGTTCTTAAATAAAAAAATTGAAGAAGATGCACCATATGATGCCTTTTGTGTGTTTGATGCAGATAATATTGTAGATGAAAACTTTATTAAAAATATGAATAAGAAGTTATGTCAAGGAGAAGATGTTGTACAAGGATATAGAGATATTAAAAACCCAACTGATAGTTGGATATCAGCAGGATATGCTATTTTTTACTGGACGATGAATCGTTTCTATCATTTAGCAAGATATAATTTAGGACTATCTCCTTTAATTAATGGTACTGGTTTTATGGTAAAATTTGATGTTGTAAAACCAAATGGATGGGATACAAAAACCCTAACAGAAGATATTGAATTTTCATTAAAAAGAATTATCGCAGGTAAAAAACTAGGTTGGGCAACCGATGCTATTGTTTATGATGAACAACCAGTAGGATTTAAACAAAGTTGGTCACAACGTTCTAGATGGACAGTAGGGCACATTCAGTGTATTCAAAATTATACAAAAGATTTAGCTGTTGCAACAAAAGAAAAGAAAACACTTATGAACTTTGATGGATTTTTATATATTATTGGAAGTATTCCTATGTTTGTACTAACATTAGTACTACTTGCAATTAACTTTATTATGTATATTGGTAATGAAATTAGTACAACAGCATTATTAGTTAATTTATTACGATACCTAATTCCTACTTTTTTATTACCAATTGGTACAGCTATTTTAATTATGCTTTTAGATAAAAAACCAATTAAACCAATGTTAAAAGGCTTGTTATGTTATCCTTTATTTTTAGGTTCATGGTTACTAATTAACTTTAAATGTTTATTTAAAAGAGAAACAAATTGGGAAAAAATTGAACATGTTAGAGATATTAAAATAAATGATGTTGCATAGTTTAAATAAAAATAGAGATA
>CATLGL010000061.1 GCA_949935895.1 uncultured Clostridia bacterium | reverse complement strand
TTTATAACTTTATCTTTTTTATTGTTATTACTAAAAATCTTTTATTATTTTTCATATACAATAACTTCCATTTTATATGTATTTATTTTTAACTAACTGGATATACTTCATTAGATTAAATCGTTGAATAACCGCAAGAATTCATATTACGCTAAAGGTAATATCTGGTAATCCCAAGTATTTGAGCTTATTTTCGAATGCATGAAACTCCATGTAAAATCCACAATAACTATTAAATCTCCTCATTCATTTCTAAATATACTTTTGTTATTTTATTATAAAGGTGGTTGTTAATTATGAAAACAGAAAAAAAAGTAAATATTAAAATTGGTGAGCTTTTGAAGAAAACAAGAAAATCCCTTGGTTATACACAAGAAGATGTTGCTGAAATGTTAGACCTTGCTTCTCGATATGTTTCTGATATTGAACGTAATAAAACAAAGGGAAGTATTGATACATTAGTAAAATTATGTAATATCTATCATATTACTCCAACTTATATATTGCAAGAATATTTAGATTTAAAAGATGAATTTAAGATTGACCCTGATTTAATAGGTTATTATGAACTAGACAGACGTGATCAAGAAGTAATACTAGCTTTAATTCAATATATGAATATTACAAAAAAATAAAGTGATGTCAAATTTGATTATCACTTTATTTTTATTTTAATCTAAAGTAGTAGCTGTTCTTCCTGTTCCTACTACATTTTCTTGTAATGAACGCCATGTATTACATCCTATTATTCCATCAACTGCTAAGCCTCTACTTGCTTGGTATCTTCTAACTGCTTGATAGGTATTATTCCCAAATATCCCATCTAATCCTCCTGTTACATAACCTAGTGTATTTAAATCATCTTGTGCAATAAGCACATAAACACTTAAACTTCCTCTTTTTATTAAAGGATATCCTCCACTTGTGCAAGCTGGTGGGCTTTGTCTTCTATCAAAATGAACCCACGTAGGAGAAATACTAACTGGCTCTATATAACTCCATAATCCAGAATTTTTAGCACTATTTCGCAAATTAGCACGTTGAGCATTTGTCCATAATTGACCTACATCAAAAGCAGTACCTGCATAATGTTGTGATTGCCCAGCATGCCCTCCTTCCCATGGTCTTCTAAAAGCATATCCTACTGGAATTGGTGCACCATATAGTCTTCGTTGTGAATTCCATGAGGTCATGGTTCGTTTTGTAGTCCATAAGGTATTACTTCTACTAGCTCCTCTAAATTCTCTTACAGTAAGAGTTCGTCCTGTATTATATGGCATACTTTCTGATAAATCTCGGTAATATATTTCCATTCTGTCAGTATCGTTATTATATACAATAATTTTTGCCATGCTTTATTCACCTCTACTTATTTTATGAATAAGTAGAGGTGAATGTGAATAAAACTATTTATTTAAGTATATTTTATACATGCAATTGTTTCTCCTATATAATTTTACTTAATAAACAAAACATACTATTATATTTTCTTATTTTAACTTTTCTATAATCGATTCTACTGTTAAATTTACCATTTCTTGTTCTCCTGTCATCATATGTTTTATGCTTACTTTATTTTCTTTTAGTTCTTCTTCTCCAATTACCATTACATACTTACAGTTCATTTTATCAGCATATTTTAAACTTGCCTTCATACTTCTTTTACATATATCTGTTTCTATGTATTTCCCATTTTTTCGCAATTGTAAAGCTAAATTTAATGCTGTTTTCTCACACGCTTCTCCTATATATGCTATATACAAATCTGGTGTGTTTATCTTTACTTCTTCTTGATTAACATATTTTTCAAATATATCAATTAATCTATCTTCTCCCATTGCAAAACCAATTGCTTCTACTTTTTGTCCTCCTAGTTCTTCTACTAATCCATCGTATCTTCCGCCCTGCAAGAACAGTATATCCCTCCACTTCAGACACAAATTCAAATACTGTTTTGGTATAATAATCTAGTCCTCTTACAATACTAGAATCAATTGTATAGGAGATATCTAATTTTCTTAATGCTTCTTTTACTTTTTCAAAATGAGTAGCACATTCTTCACATAAATAATCTAAAATAATAGGTGCACCTTGGTTTAATTGTTTACATTTTGTTTCTTTGCAATCTAATATTCGCATTGGATTTTTTTCAAATCTAGTTTTACAGGTATCACAATACTTTTCTAAATTACTTCCTATAAATGCTCTTAAAGCTTCTTGATACTTTTTTCTACAAGTAGGACAACCAATACTGTTTAAGTTTAGTGTAACATCTGGTATATTAAATTGCTTAATCATTTGATCTGCCATAGTAATTAATTCTACATCTGCCTGATAGGAAGCACTTCCTATTATCTCTGCACCAATTTGTCTAAATTCTCTATATCTTCCTTTTTGAACATTTTCGTAGCGGTACATTGGCATCATATACCACATTTTGTTAGGTGATGGCAATGATGCCATACCATTTTCAATGTAAGCACGAACTACACCAGCGGTTCCCTCTGGTCTTAAAGTAATACTTCTTTCCCCTTTATCTAAAAAAGTATACATCTCTTTTTGAACAACATCTGTTGTATCTCCTACTCCTCGTTCAAATAGTTCTGTTTGTTCAAATACTGGTACTCGAATTTCTTTAAAACCATAATTTTCTAATATTTGTTTCGCTTTTTTTTCAACATATTGCCATTTATAAGCCTCACTTGGCAAAATATCTTTTGTACCTTTTGGTTTTTGTATCATAACACATTCTCCTTTCTTAAAAATCACGTTCTCTTAACTCCAAATAAATTGGTTTTTCTTCTCTTATCATCGTGGATTTTCCATGCCCGTGGGTAAACAATAGTATCTTCTGGTAATATTAGTAACTTATTGGTAATAGCATCAATAATCTCTACTAAACTACCGTGTTGGTAAATCAGTTCTTCCCCATGTCCCACGAAATAAAGTATCTCCACTAAATAGCATTTTTTCTTTTTCACAATAAAGTGAAATTCCTCCATTGGTATGTCCTGGTGTATGAATTACTCTAAATTCTAACTCTCCTAAGTGAATTAAATCATTATCATCAATCCTAGAATCCTCTTCTAATCGAATATCTGGCATTCCAATATAATAATTTAAGGTAACTTCTGGATTTTTTAAATTTTCACTTTCTTTTCGATGAATTAACACTTTTGCAGCATATTGATTTTGTAAGTCTACTACTGCTCCTGTATGGTCGCCATGGCAATGTGTTAAGCAAATATATTTTAAATTTGCTTGCAAAATGGTTAACATTTCAGAAATTTGTTCTACATGGCTTGCTGGATCAATTACCATTGTCTCTTTTGTTATCTCATCTACAATAATATAACAATTTGTTGTCTCTGCTAAATTTGTTTCTAATTGTAATCGTTTTAATATCATCTGTAACACCTTTTCCTATTTTTTTCTTTTTACTTCAAATACACTATCTACTTTTCTTATGGATTTTAATGTTTTGTTCAATTCTTCCAAATTTTGTACTTCAATTGTAATTTCTGTTGTTACAATTCGTTCTTTATTGGCTTTGCTATTTACTGCTATTAGTTTTGTTTTTACATCATAAATAGCTTTAATAATATCTGCTAAAAGACCGGTTCTATCATTTGAATATACTTCAATATCAACATTATAATTTGATGATTTTTCTCCTATCCATTCTACATCTATTATTCTATCTGGTTCTTGTAGTAATTCTTTTATATTAACACAATCTGTTGTATGAACTGACACTCCTCTTCCTTTTGTAATATAACCGATAATATTATCACCTGGAACTGGATTGCAACATTTTGACAATTTAATTAAACAATTATCAATTCCTTTTACAATAATACCACTTTTAGAAGCGTTTTGGTTTGGTTTTCTTTGATTTGATAATGCTTCAATCTTTTTTTCAATATCATCATCTTCATTTACTTTTTTATATTCTTCTAACATTTTAGCAATAATTTTACCTGCTGATATTGCACCAAATCCTACAGACGCATACATTTCTTCTATATTAGGATATTTGTAACGTTCTAAAGCTGCACCAATATATTCTTGCTTATGAAGCTCTATTTGGTTCATTCCAATTCGTTTAATTTCTTTATCAATTAATTCCTTTCCCTTTATGATATTTTCTTCTCTTTGTTCTTTTTTGAACCATGCCATAATTTTATTTTTAGCAGAACTACTTTTAATAAATTTAAGCCAATCCCTACTTGGTCCTTTTGCATTATCTGATGTCATTACTTCTACAATATCACCATTTTTAAGTTTTGTAATAATTGGCATCATTTTGGAATTAATTTTACATCCTACCATCTTATGACCTACTTGTGCATGAATACTATAGGCAAAATCTATAGGTGTTGCTCCACTTGGTAAAACTTTAATATCTCCTTTTGGAGTAAATACATAAACTTCATCTTCAAATAATTCTGTTTTTAAAGTATTCAAGAAGTCTTCTGGATCTTGCATTTCTTTTTGCCATTCTAGTGTTTCTCTCAACCATGCTAATTTATCTTCTTCTACTTTTACATTTGTTTTTTTTCCGAATTGCGAAATTTGCCTCTTTATATGCCCAATGAGCAGCAATACCATATTCTGCAATTCGATGCATATCCCATGTACGTATTTGCACTTCAAATGGTGTTCCTTTATCTCCAATTAGTGTTGTATGTAAAGATTGATACATATTAGGTTTTGGAACTGCAATATAGTCTTTAAATCTGCCTGGCATTGGATTATATAAATCATGTACAATTCCTAGTGCTGCATAACAATCCTTTACAGAATTTACAATAATTCTTAATGCAAATAAATCATAAATTTGGTCTAGTGTACAATTATCTCGTTTCATTTTTCGATAAATACTATATAAATGCTTTGCTCTTCCTTTTATTTCTGCTTCAATATGTTGTATTTTTAATTGTTTTTTTATATCTTGTAAAATATTTTCAATAAACTTTAATCTTTCTTCTCGTTTTTTATCTAATCCCTCTACAATTTCACGATAGTCTTCTGGATATAAATATTTGAATGATAAATCCTCTAATTCCCATTTTAGAGAATACATACCTAAACGATTGGCAAGTGGTGCATACAATTCCATTGTTTCTGTAGCATTTGCGATTTGTCTATCACGTACAAGATGTTTTAGTGTTCTCATATTATGAAGTCTATCTGCTAGTTTTATTAAAATAACTCGAATGTCTTTTCCCATTGCTAAAAACATTTTTCTATAGTCTTCTACTTGTTGTTCTTTTAATGATGCATAATTTAATTTTCCAAGCTTTGTAACTCCATCTACCATTATAGCTATTTCTTCCCCAAATTCTTTTGCTAAATTCTCACCGTGTACATGGGGTGTCTTCTACTACATCATGTAATAATGCAGCACAAATTGTTGCATCATCTAGTCCAATCATAGCTAAAATGTATGCTACTTGTAAAGGATGAATAATATATGGTTCTCCTGATTTTCTTTTTTGTTCTCCATGTGATAATACGGCAAAATTATAAGCTTTTGTAATTAGTTTTGTATTAGAACGCCAATTATTTTTCTTCATTTTTGATAATAAATCACTAATGCTTACATTAGTTGCTTCACTCAAGGTACTTTCCCTCCTCTTTTATTTTATATTGATTTCATAATATCTCTTAGGTTAATTTGAACTTGCTCTATTCCATTAAAACTGTTAATTTCAAGAACTCCTACTACATCTATTTTATCTCCAATACGATATTCATCTACCAAATACCCCATATTAAAACCAATAGCATCTACAATTACATTATCATCTTTTAACGTTAGTTTTAAATGTTTTCCTTCTGTTAAGGCACGAATGGAATTGATTTTTACATTTTTATACACAAACAAAGGTACTTTGTTTCCTTCTCCAAATGGTTCTAAGTTATTTAATTGTTTAATAAATTCTGGTCTCATTTCATCTCCGTGTTACAAATCCGTCTATATATATAATTGGTAAAATTTCTTCTATTCTTTGTTGATGCCCAATTTCTTCAAATGCCTTTTTAAAGCTTTCAAAATTCTCTTCTTTTAAAGTAAGTCCTACTGCCATTTCATGCCCACCGTATTTTTCTAAATACTTACTACACTGGCAAAGTGCTTCATGTAAATCAAATCCTGGTACACTTCTTCCTGAGCCTTTTGCAAGCCCATCTTCGAAAGAAACTAAAATGCTTGGTTTAAAATACATTTCTGTTATTTTAGAAGATACAATACCAATCACTCCATGATGCCATCCTTTACTTCCTAGTACAATAGTACTTTTTTCATTTTCCTTATTTTTTTCAATTAAAGCTAAGGCTTCTTCTACAATATTTTTTTCTGTTTCTTGTCTTATTTTATTATATTCATTTAGTTTATCCGCTAATTTTCGTACTTGCTCTTCGTCTTCTGACAAGAAAATATCTAATGCTTCTGTTTCATGTCCCATTCTACCGACATGCATTTACTCTTGGTGCAATACCAAAAGAAACGGTATTAGAATCAACTTTTTGGTAACCTGCAGCTTCTAATAAACATTTTAGACCCATATTTTTTGTTACTTTTACTAATTTTAAACCTAATTTTGCAATTACTCTATTTTCATCTACTAATGGAACAATATCAGAAATGGTCCCAACACATACTAAATCTAGATATTTTAAATATTCTTTTTCTTCTAAGCCTAATCGTATTCCTATTGCCTGTATTAGTTTAAACACAACCCCTACTCCTGCTAACTGATTAAAAGGATATTGGTTGTCTTTTCTTTTTGCATCAATTACAGCTAATGCTTTTGGTAATTCTTCTAATGGTTCATGATGATCTGTAATAATAGTAGTAATACCAAGCAAATTCGCAAATTCAATTTCTTCTGTTGCAGAAATTCCACAATCTACTGTTACCATTAGTCCGATAACCTTTATTGTGAATTTCTTTAATTGCTTCTTTATTCAAGCCATATCCTTCTTCTAATCGGTTTGGAATATAACTTTCTACTTGCATTCCTCTTTGAGTTAAAAATTTTTGCAAAACAGAAATACTTGTAATGCCATCAACATCATAATCGCCATATATCATAATTTTTTCGTTTTGGTTCATCGCCTCTATAATACGATTTACTGCTATTTCCATGTCTGGCATTAAAAAGGGATTATAAAAATCGGCACGTGTTGGCTCCAAAAATTTTCGAATTCGTTCTTCCTCAACAATTCCACGATTTGCCAAAATAGTAGCAAGCAATTTATTAAGCTTACCATTTTGTTGTATTTTATTAACTACTGCTTCATCACTACTATAATATTCCCATTTCTTATTCATCGTTATCTCCCTACTAATACAATTTGTAATTATTGTATACTATTTTTTAAGATTTTAAAAGGGATTTTATTGCTTTTTGTTAAAAAATTTGTAATTTCTATCTAATCTAAAAAAAGAAACTAGGGCATTGGTTTCCCAATACCCCACTTACATTAAATAATAAACAAATGCTGATAGTGTTGAATATTTATCAACTCTCATCTTAATCATTGGTAATACATCTATTACTCCTGCAAGTATTCCAATCAATAATGTTAATAAAAAATTCATTTATACTACCTTCTTTTTATATGTTCTATTACAAGATTTACAAGTGATTTTCAATTCATAACTAGCTACTTTTTTATCTAGTATTGTAATTAAAGGTTCATTATCTTTTGGACAGCAAAATCTATTTTTTATGATGATTAATTCATCATTACCCTCTTGACCTTCCTTGCTATCTTCAAAATCTAATATCGCACTTCCTTGATTTCCACAGTTACACTTATATTTTAGCTCTAACCTATCATAAGTGGAATAACATAAATAACCTATATTTTCATTACATTTTTCACAATACATCCAACCACCATAATTAGTCGCTAATCTTGTATCTACTAATTCTTTGTTTTTTAATATTCTTACCATAATTTTATCCCCTTTCAAATTAGTTGTCGCTTAGATGTTATTTAGATTTTTTGTTTCTATTAATAACTCATCAAAGTAATCTTTTCCAAATAATCAACTGCTATAATGACATCTAAACTATAAAAATTTGTATTATATTTTTTCCCATCTGAAGCAGTTACTCTAATTTTTTGAGTAACTGAATCTTGCCTGTAAATGTTTTTCATAAAGATAACCATATTTCATTTTGCTTTTTGAATGGTAGGTTATTTTTCTTATTTTATATTTTTAACCGCATTAACAACCGTTAAAAATGTTACTCCTGTATCTGCTAAAATTGCAAGCCAAATTGGTGCTATTCCTATTGCTCCTAGTATAAGCACTACTAGTTTTACTAGTAAAGAAAACACAATATTTGCTTTTACAATCTTCATGGCACGTCTTGCTGTTTTTATAATACTTGTTAAACTACTAATTTGATTTGAAATTAAAATTCCATCTGCTGTAATGCTTGCTATATTACTTCCTGCACCCATCGCAATTCCAAAGTTACTACTTGCAAGAACAGGGCTATCATTTATTCCATCACCAACAAAAATAACTTTTTCTCCTTGCTTTTTAAGCTTCTCTATAACTTCTAATTTATCTTGAGGTAATAAGCTTGCTTTTACTTCATCAATACTTAGTTCCTTTCCAATATAATTAGCACTTTTTTTATTGTCGCCAGTTAATAAAACAACTTTTTTTACTCCTACTTTTTTTAATTCCTTAACAACAGAATAACTACTTTTTCTAATTTCTTCTGTTAAAGTGACAAAACCTGCCAAATTCCCTTCTATTACTAAATATATTGCATTTTCTGGTATTTGTTCCCTTCTTGTGATTCCATATTTTTTTAATAGTTTAGCATTTCCAAATAGTACTTCTTTTTGTTCTATTTTTCCATATAATCCATGCCCTGCTATTTCTTTATATTCTTCAACTATTTTTTCTTCTATTGTTCTTTGATAATTCTTAATGGCTGTTCCTATTGGATGGTTTGATAGCTTTTCTAAACTATACATATATGATAAAATCATTTCTTTATGATATGGTTCAAATGCTTCTATTTGTTCTATTTTCATATTACCTGTTGTTAATGTCCCTGTTTTATCAAATGCAACAACACTTGCATTTGCCAAATTTTCAATATGTTTTGTTCCTTTTATAATCATTCCTTTTTTAGATATCTTTCCAAGTGCTGTAAAAAACGATAATGGAACTGATATGACTAAACTACATGGGCAAGATGCTACTAAAAAAATAAGTGCTTTCATAATCCATTCTTTTACATCTAATTTCCATACAAATGGTATCATGCTAATG
>CATLGL010000060.1 GCA_949935895.1 uncultured Clostridia bacterium | reverse complement strand
GGTTTAGAAGCTCCACTATTAGCTATCCAATTATTATGGATTAATCTAGTAACTGATTCGATTCCAGCAATTGCCTTAGGGCTAGAAAGACCAGATAAAGACATTATGAACCGAAGACCACAAAATGCTAAAAAAGGAATTTTTTCAAACGAATTATGGGGAAAAATCTTTGTAGAAGGAGCTATGCTTGGTGTACTTACTCTAGTAGCATTTAGTATAGGAAACCATTTATATGGATTACAAGCAGGGCGAACTATGGCATTCTTATCATTAGGATTGTTAGAATTAGTACATAGTTTTAACATTAAAAGTGAAGAATCTATTTTTAAAACAGGATTATTTGAAAACCGCTTTTTAGTTGGAGCATTTATATTAGGAGCCATTTTACAAATTGGAGTAGTATGTTTACCAAGCTTATCAAATATATTTGGACTAGTACCATTAACCTTAAAACGGTTGGATATATGTAGGAGCAATTTCTATTTCACCAATTATTATTATAGAAATTCAAAAAAAATTAAATGAAGTCAAATTCGGAAAGCTAGTATATGGATATAAAGATAAAATGGATTATTAGAGTGAGTGACATGTATTTTGCACATACTCCAAAGATTATATAGGCGAAAAGCCTTTCTGATAAAGGGCTTAAAAAAAGGGTGTATATAAGAAATACAAAGCTCTTTCTAATTTCTAAGAACTAAAAAGAAAAGAACCTTAGAATCAATTTCACTAAGGTCTTTTCTTTTTTAAAGTATTTATCATATAAAACAATTGCAAATGATAGTAAAAAGCAATATAATAAACATATTAAAAGGGGGAAGGAATATGAAAAAAAGGATGAACAAATTTAAAATTGCAATAATCGTATTTTTTTTATCACTTATCTTATCAAACATATCAAATGCAAGTGAATTGCAGCTTCAAAAATTAGAATATAATGTTATCTTAAAAGAAGATGGAACAGCAGAGGTAACAGAAAAATGGAATATTTGGATGGAAGATACAAACACATTATTTAAAACATTTGAAATCGATAAGCAAAAATATAGTGGCATTACAGATGTGACAGTAAAAGAGATTTATAAAAATGGAGATAGTAGAAATTTTACAAAAATTAACCAGGAAAAATATCATGTTGATAGAAACTGTTATTATGCACTAAAAAATAGCAAAGGAAAATTTGAAATTGCATGGGGAGTTCATGCAGAGCAGGTAACCAAACAATATGAAATTAGTTATAAGATAGTAGATGCTGTTTGCAATTATTTAGATTGTTCAGAATTTTATTGGCAATTTATTTCTACCGAATCTGCGATTCCAGCAAAACAAGTAATAGGAACAATCACACTTCCAAAGCCAGTTTCTAATAAAGAAGACTTAAAAGTATGGGCACACGGACCATTAAATGGAAATATTACTATTGTTTCAAATGATACAGTAAAATTTGAAATAGAAAAATTGGGAAAAAATACTATGTTAGAGGCAAGAATTGTAACACCAACCAATATATTTGCAAATAACCAAAATACAAAAAATCAAAACAAATCACAAAGCATTTTGTTACAAGAACAAAAATGGGCAGATGAAGCAAATGCTAAACGAGAGAAACTGATTGAAAAAATAGAATTTATTAAAAGAGCGATGATAGTAGGGCTTATTATATCAAATATTATTGGAATTATTCTTTGTGTGAAGGTTTGTAAAAAAATTAAAAAATATCGTAAAGAATTAAAAGAAAATCCTATTTTTAAACCAGAAATGGAAATAGACTATTTTAGAGATATACCAGATGAAAAAGAAACACCAGCACGGAGCAGGTTTTTTGTATTATTATAATAATTCAGGTTTATCTTACTCATCGCATATAAGTAAAGTCATATCTGCGACAATGCTAGATTTATGCCTAAAAGGCTATTTGGCATTTGAGCCAGTTGAGGGAAAAACAGACCAAATTAGGGTAATTTTAAAACAAAAAGAAGTAGAAAAGCTTCCTAAAGATGAACAAATTGTTTATCAATTATTACAAAAAATACCAAATAAAGAAAATAATTCTTTCACAATGAAGGAATTTGAAAAATATTCTAACAAATATTCAAGTAGAGTATTATTAGAGATTAATAAAATTGAAGAACAAGCAAAAGTATTACAACAAGAAAAAGGACATTATGATGAGCAATGCATAAAAACTTCTAAAAAGTATATAGCAAAAGGAGTTGGATATTTATTTTTAGGAATATTTAGTATAGCATTGATGCAATTTCTAATTATTCCTGCTCTACTGGCTAGTATTTATAGTTTTAAATTAGTAGGACGATACAAACAATTAACACAAAAACGGAGTTAATGAAAGAGCAAAATGGATAGGCTTAAAGAAATATATGCAGGAATTTTCTTTATTAAAAGAAAAAAAAGTACCAGAATTAATATTATGGGAGAAATATCTAGTATATGCTACTGTTTTTGGCATTAGCCAACAAGTATTAAAACAATTAAAAGTAGTATATCCTCAAGTAATGAATACAGAATATATGAGTTCACATGATTATGCATATATGTATTTAATGTATTCTAATAATTTTAGTCAATCCTTTTTAATGAGTTTAAATACATCCATATCTGTTTCAAATCTTAATATGACAAACTACTCATCTAATTACTCATCAGGATCTGGCTTTGGAGGAGGCTTTTCTAGCGGGGGAGGCTTCGGAGGTGGAGGCCGGACGGAATGGGCGGAAGGTAATCTGCTTAAGTCAATTTGAAAATTATATTGTAACCGAATTAAAAAAGAGCCTTTGTTATGTAAACAAAGGCCTTTTTTTAGTTTCTCTTTTTTCCAAATAAAGATAAAATTCTTATGAAAATATTGATAAAGTCTAGATATAATTCCATAGCACCATAAATATGTAATTTACTTTGGTCTAATGATTCATCTTCTTGTAATGCTTTGATTTTATTCATATCATATATAGTAATACCAAAAAATACCAATAAAATAATGCAATCAATAATAATATCTAGAGTAGAATTACCAACAAATAAATTAATTAGGCTTACAATAATTCCAGCAATTAAAGTTCCAAATAAAAGAGTTCTCCAATTACTTAAATCCTTCTTTGTTTTATAACCGAAAAAAGCCATACCACCAAATAAAAGAGCACTTACGACAAATAGCCATACAATAGAGCCAAGTTCAAATAAAACAAAGATGGTAGAAAGTGTTACACCATTTAACATGGCATAAACAAAGAATAAAATGCCAACAACCATGGGAGGTAGTTTTTTAAATAGAAATGTAAATAAAAGAACAACAATAAGTTCACCAATCAATAACATTTCCCAATAACCACCTAAAATGATAGAAATAAATAAACCTGATGAATAAGTATACCATGCAACAATGGCAGTTCCTAGTAATCCTAAAAACATCCAAAAAAAAGTTCTACCGAATTAAAGAGCCTTGTTTTTCTTCCTCCATTCTTGTCATCTCCTTTCCTTCTTCTTTTCTATTCATTATTATAATACAAAATGAATAGAAATGCTACTAATATCTATAAAATTGATATAACCTTTTTCTCAATATGCGAATATACTATGGTTAGATAGGTGTAAAAGGAGGAAAAAATGAAGGACATATTAAGACTAGAAAAGGTAACAAAAAAGTATCAAGCAGAAAATGGAGAATTAGAAGCCATTCGAGAGGTTAGTTTTTCTGTTAAACAGGGTGAATTTATTAGTATTATTGGACCAAGCGGATGCGGAAAATCTACCCTTTTATCTATTATTGCGGGGTTAGAAGAAAAAACATCTGGAAATGTATGGATAGCAGAAGAAGAAATTAATGGGATATCCGAAAAAATAGGATATATGTTACAAAAAGATAGTTTACTAGAATGGAGAACCATTTATGATAATGTTTTATTTGGATTAGAAATTAGACGGAAAAAAGGATAAACAAGCAAAAGAGTATGCTAATTTGTTACTAAAGAAATATCATCTATATGAATTTAAAGACAAATATCCTTCTCAGCTATCTGGAGGAATGAGGCAAAGAGCTGCACTTATTCGAACATTAGCAGTAAAACCTAAAATATTGCTATTAGATGAGGCATTTTCTGCACTTGATTATCAAACAAGACTCATGGTAACCAAGGATGTATATGAAATTTTAAAAAATGAAAATATGACAACACTAATGGTAACCCATGATATATCAGAAGCTATTAGTATGGCAGATAAGGTAATTGTATTAAGCCATAGACCAACAATAGTAAAAAGAATTGATACCATTGAATTTGAAATGGCAAAAAGAGACCCACTAAATTGCAGAAAAAGTTCTAAATTTAGCAATTATTTTGATAGCTTATGGAGGGAGCTTGATGTACATGGATAAAGAGGTCATATCGCAAGATAGGAAAATATACTTAAGAAAACAAAAAAGAAATAAGATAGCAATACTTGCAACACAACTTCTCATTATAGTAGGCTTTATTGCTATATGGGAAATATTTGCCGAGATTGGAATTATTGATAGCTTTATTGCAAGTAGACCAAGTCGTATTGTAAAAACCTTCTTTAATTTATCACAAAATGATTTATTAACACATCTAGGCGTAACATGTTTTGAAACAATCATTGGATTTGGTTTAGGAGCTATATTAGGAGTGCTTATTGCTATTATCCTTTGGTGGTCAAGGTTTTTATCTAAGGTAGCAGACCCATTTTTAGTCATCTTAAACAGTTTACCTAAAATTGCTTTAGGTCCTGTCATTATTATATGGGTAGGTGCAGGTATGCGGAGCTATTATAACAATGGCATTAGCAATTTCTTTAATTGTAACAGTACTTGAAATTTTAAACGGATTTTTAAATACAGATCCAGAGCTTTTAAAAATGGCAAAAACGTTTCATGCAAATAAATGGCAAATATTAACCAAAATTGTTATACCTGCTAATATTCCTACATTTTTAAATTCTCTAAAAGTAAATATTGGACTTTCTTTAGTTGGTGTTATTTCAGGAGAATTTTTGGTATCTAAAGCAGGATTAGGATATTTAATTGTTTATGGTGGTCAAGTATTTCAACTTGATTTAGTAATGACGAGTGTAATTATTTTAAGTATTGTTGCAGCCATTATGTACCAAGGTGTTGTTATTCTTGGAAAATTGGTTAAACGATAGAAATATTGAAATACGAATGTAGTATTTTGATAAAGGTAAGATAAAAAATAATCTAAACATTTTAAAGGTAAGAATGTTTTATCTTACCTTATAGGAGAAATAGGTTAAAAGTATTAAATAAAAAGGAGGAAACGATGAAAAAGATTGTTATTACAGTACTAATATGTGTTATTATTATTGCTATTGCTATTACTAGTGCATTAGTACAAATGAAAAATAGTAATAATACATTAAAGACTATTCGTGTAAATGAAGTAACACGTTCAGTATTTTATGCACCACAATATGTTGCTATTGCCAATGGTTATTTTGAAGAAGAAGGACTAAAAATTGAATTAACCACAGGGCAAGGAGCAGATAAAGTTATGACCGCAGTGGTGTCAGGACAAAGTGATATAGGATTTGCAGGTCCAGAAGCATCAATTTATGTTTATAATGAAGGAAAAGAGGACTATTGCAAAGTGTTTGCACAAATGACCAAAAAAGATGGTTCATTTTTAGTAAGTAGAAGTGATACCAATGATTTTAAATGGACAGATTTAAAGGGAAAAACAGTAATTCCAGGAAGAAAAGGTGGAGTACCTTATATGACACTAGAATATGTGTTAAGAAAAAATGGAATCAATCCAAAAACAGATTTAATATTAGATGATAGTATTAAATTCGACCTAATGGCAGGAGCTTTTACTGGAGGCAATGCAGACTATGTTACACTATTTGAACCAACAGCTACCATGACACAAAATGCAAAAAAAGGCTATGTTGTAGCATCAGTAGGAGAAGCAGCAGGAGAAATTCCATATACAGCATATTTTGCAAAAAAGAGTTATATGGAGGAAAATTCAGAAACAATACAGAAATTTACCAATGCTATTTATAAAGGTCAAGTATGGGTAAAAGAACATTCAAGTCACGAAATTGCAGAGGTCATCAAAGACTTTTTCCCAGATACAGATGTAGAATTATTAGCAAATGTACTACAAAGTTATATGGATATTGATGCATGGAATGAAAGCCCAGTTTTAACAAAAGAATCATTTGATCGATTACAAACGGTAATGGAAGAAGCAGGAGAACTAAAACAAAAAGCACCATATGAAACAATTGTAGATAATTCATATGCCCAAAAAGTAGTAGAAAAATAACATAATTTATATTGAAATGCAAAAAACAAGAAAATTTTACCATAAAAGTATAATTATCATACAAAATGGATAATTATACTTTTTCATAAATGATAAAAAACGAAAATAAGAAAGAACAAAAAGTAGCAGAGAATAACGAATGATGGATAAAAACCAAAAAAATAGGAAAAATATTGACAATAGTAGATAAAATATATAAAATAACAATAGAAACTATTTATAAACATAAGATAAGAAAGGATACTGTTATGAAAAGAAGTCAAGGAATAACTTTAGTGGCATTGGTAATTACTATTATTTTACTTTTAATATTAGCTGGAATATCCATTGCTTTGACAATAGGGCCAAATGGTATTTTTAATAAAGCAAAAGAAGCAAAAATAGAACAAGAATTGGCCAATATAAAAGAAAGTATTGTTTTGGAATTATTAGACGCAGAAGCAGAATTAAGCTTAAAAGGGAAAATATTAGAGAGAGAACAAGTAAAAGAAATCGTATCTGCATATGGAGAGTTACAAGCAGATGAGGATACGTTAAAAATAAGAAATTCTGAAGCTGAAATAAAAATATCTGAATTATACAAGAGCCAATTCTTAGAAGATGGAGAATATACACAACAGAAGGAAAAAATAAAACAATTAGAGAACAGGATACAAGAGCTAGAAGCAGAATTAGCCAATAAGGGTAATGTCAAACTATATAAAATTGGAACATATTCTGGGGTTACTGTAACAAATGGTTCTAGTTTATGTGACAGAATGAATTCTGCAAATACAATTGAAATAAATATTCAAGAAAAATATAGCGATTATAAAAATTTGGCTGTGAACAATTTTTTAATGATAGATGCATATGATTATTGGGACTCATCTCCTGCTAAAAGCTATTATACATTTAATACTCAAACATCAAAAATTGTAAACTATAATTCAGAAACAGGAATATTAAAATTGAAGATATGTTATGGAGCCATCGATTGTGCGGACAATACTTATGACGTATGTATTCCTGGAAGTACAACGTTATATTTAATAAACCATACAGAAATTCCAAATTTATAAAACGGGATTTTTAAGTTTAATAAAAGAAGTTTTATGCTACTTGTGTTAAAACAGTAAAGTGATGATAAATAAAAAATAAAATATATTTTCAAAACTTCTTATTTATGATAAAATAACATAAATAGGAGGGCTTTTATATGAGATTATTATTAACAAGGCATGGTCAAACCGATTGGAATGTAGAAGGAAAATTCCAAGGGGTAACCGATACAGAATTAAATGAAAGAGGAATAAAACAAGCAGAAGAAACAAGAGAAAAATTACAAAATGAACATATTGATGTTATTATATCTTCTCCTTTAAAAAGGGCAAGAAAAACAGCAGAAATTATCGTAAAAGGAAGAGATATACCACTAATTATTGACCAACAAGTTACCGAAAGATGCTTTGGAAAATTTGAAGGAAAAACGAGAGAAGAGATTAATTTTGATGAATTATGGAATTATAAATTAAATAAACAATATGAAGATGCAGAAAGTACAGGAGCAGTATTTAAAAGAATAGGAAATTTTTTAGAAAGAATAAAAGAAGAATATCAAGATAAAACCGTATTACTTGTAACTCATGGAGGAGTTATTGTACCAATTCGAGCAACACTAGAAGGTATTCCAGAAGGAATGGAAGTATTAGAAGGTTTTGGTATTGATAATTGCGAAATAAAGGAGTATGATTTATAAAATTATATCATTAGCAAAGATTAGATTGTAATAAATAAAAAAATCTCTGAATATTTTAATAAACGGCTAAAAAAAGCATATACTAAAAAAGATAGGAGGTTTTTTTATGGTTAAAATGATACCACTACCATATAATTTAAATGCCTTAGAGCCATATTATAGCAAGGAAACACTAGATATTCACTATCACATTTTATATAAAGGCTATGTAGACAATACCAATAAAACGGAGGAAAAATTGGCAAAAGCAAGGTTGGAAAATAACTTTGAAGGAATTAAATGTTTAGAAAGAGATTTAAGTTTTTATGGTTCAGGAGCCATTCTACATGAGTTATTTTTTATGAATATGGGAATACCAATTCCAACAACACCGAGTAATCAACTATTAGAACAAATAACAAAAGATTTTGGAGGGTTTGATAAATTTCAAAATCAATTTATAGAAGCATCAAAAACCGTAGAGGCTTCACGGTTGGTGCATACTTGCTTGGGTTCCAAATTTTGAAAAGCTTATCATATTACAATGTGAGAAACACCAAAATTTAACTTTGTGGGGGTGTAAACCAATTTTAGTACTAGATATGTGGGAACATTCTTATTTTTTACAATATAAAGCAAATAGACAGGAATATATTACAGCATTTAAAAACATTATTAACTGGAAAGAGGTTAATAAACGATTTGAAGAAATTATGTTAGAATATAGAAAGTAAAATTCAAAAAAGAAATGGAGAAAATCATGAAATTACATGTTGTATTAGTAGAACCAGAAATACCACAAAATACAGGAAATATTGCAAGAACGTGTGCAGCTATAGGAGCAAAACTTCATTTAGTAAGACCACTAGGGTTTAGCTTAGAAGACAAATATGTAAAACGAGCAGGGCTTGATTATTGGGATAAACTAGAAATAGAAGAACATGCCTCCTTTGAGAAGTTTTTAAATAAACATCAGCCACAACAATGCTCTATGTTTTTTGTAACAACAAAAGGAAAACAAGTCTATTCAAATGATTTATATAAAAACTTAGAAGAGGTATTTGTGGTTTTTGGAAAGGAAACAAAAGGCCTACCAGAAGATATTTTAAAAAAATATATTGAAAAAACAATCCGAATTCCTATGAAACCTCATTTACGCTCTCTAAATTTATCCAATTCAGTTGCTATTGTTGCATATGAGGTATTAAGACAAAACAATTTTCAAGACTTAGAGGAAATTAGTAATTATTTTGATTAAATGGATTTTAAGAACTCTTTAGTAGAGTTCTTATTTGTATGTTATAAAAGACAACCACTACGCCATATAATAAAAAAAGAGGAGGATATTTATATTTACTATAAAGAAAATCAGAGAAAATGAGAGAAAAAAAGAGGAAATATTATGAAAAATTGGAATAAAAAAGAAAAAGTTGACATAATTTTAAAAAAACGGAAA
>CATLGL010000059.1 GCA_949935895.1 uncultured Clostridia bacterium | reverse complement strand
TTTATCCCAGTACATGGGGAATACAGGCAGTTAATTGCACATATTGAAACAGCGAAAAAAATGGGAATTGAGCCTGAAAATTCTTTTATTTTAACCAATCGGAAGAATTTTAGAGATTAATCAAAATGAAGCAAAATTAACAGGTTCTGTTCCAGCAGGAAGAATTTTAGTGGATGGTTTAGGTGTTGGAGATGTAGGTAATATTGTACTACGTGATAGACAACATTTATCACAAGACGGTCTAATTGTTATTGTCTTGACAATGGCTTCAGCTACAGGAGAAGTAGTAGCAGGACCAGATGTTATCTCAAGAGGATTTGTATATGTACGTGAGTCTGAAAATTTAATGGATAGTGTCAAAAATGTAATTCGTGATGAAATTGCAAAATGTGAAGAAAAACACATTAAAGAATGGTCTGTGATTAAATCAAATTTGAAAGATAATTTAAGAGACTATATTTATCAAAAAACAAAAAGGAATCCAATGATTTTACCAATTATTATGGAAGTATAAGTTATCTTTTAGCCTATTTTAAGATACGATTGCGGATATTTGCTAAACAGTAATAAGTAAAAACAAGAACGACTAAAACTTTAAAAGTTTTCACTGTTCTTGTTTTTTATATCTAGAAACAGAGCATTTAAAAACGAACAAACTTAATGGAGTTACGAGAGTTTTATCTTTTTATGTCTTAGGAATTCAATAAATTTTTTTATTTCTTCAATATCTTCATTTGTTAGCCCCTCTGTATTAATTCCATAATTTTTAATATAGTAAGAGTTAGTATGTTCAATATTAGAGAGTTTTTTACTTTTTATAAAATCAACGTAACCTGCTTTTTCATATAAATCAATGTAATCTATATTATAAACATTAGATAATTCTTTTAATGTTAACGCAGTAGGTTTTCTTGTTCCATTTTCTATCATTGATAGATGACTATATGAGATTGAGCTTTGACTACCAACTTGCCTTAAGCTCAAGCTTTGTTTTTTTCTTATTTTTTTTAAATATATTCCTAGTTCTTTATTAGTAAGCATTGATATACCTCCATTGTTCACATTATAGCACGTATGTTCACAAAAGTAAACTATTTTTTTAAAATTTTTGAAAAATGTTGACAAAAGTAAACGTTATCTGTTAAAATGTGTGAACATATAAAATATACTACTAGATATAAAGGAGGGAATATTAAAAAGAAAAATAGTTTATATATAAAAGTGAAAGAGTTATATATAAGATAGACTATTAAAACACAGTAGAAAGGAGAAGAAGACATGCTATTTAACAAAAAACAAAATAAAGACTTACTAATAAATGGTTATATACAAATAACAAAACAACAACAATATACAATCAATAAGCAAGATGAAATAATAAGTAAGCAAAACGAAAATTTTAAACGAATTATAGAATTAACAGAAATGAATAAATGTGGTAATAAAGAAGTTATTTTAGCTAAAATAAAAGAACTAGCTAAAATTGTAAACGAATAATTAGAAAAAGATTTCATCAAACTTCAGTGAAAAAAGGAGAAAAATAAGATGACCAAAAAAGACTTAGAAGAGGTATTTCATATAGAAAAGGAAATACAAGATATACAAAGGCGTATTACTATAGCAGAAAAACAAAGTCAAACAGTAAGTGATATAGTACAAAATGGGCATAAAAAGCATACTGTTATATGTGGAGTAGATATAAAAAGAGTATATAAATTACAATATGCATATGAAAGATTAAAAAAATTTAAAATAACGTTAGAAGACAAAAAGCAAGAGATAATGAATTATATTGAAACGATACCATTTAGTGAGATTCGTCAAATATTTCGTTATCGATACATAGATAGTAAGAATTGGATACAAATTGCATTTGCAATGAACGATTTATATAAAAAGGGTAATTACAATGAAGATAGTGTTAGAAAAAAGCATGATAGATATTTAGAAAAAAATTAAAAAATTTAAAAAATGTCCATTTTGTCCGGTTTTAATATGTTATCATTAGTATAGGTCAAAAAGTATTTAAGAATAGTAAAGAGGTTTTAATGAACATTTTACAACGAAAATTTAATACAAAAATTCCCAAAGAGCTAGTTATAGATTTATTTTATAACTAGCTCTTTTTGTAGAGTTATATTTTTAAGAGTAGAGATTTACTTTTCTACAAAAAACAAGCTTACTACTCATTTAGAAAAGTGAGTTAACAGATGGACAGACAAGTAGTGATATAAATTAAATCAACATAAAAAGTAAAATTGGGGGTGATACCAATAACAACAGAAGAAGCATACACCAAATATATTTGCAGCAATTGTATAAATACAGATGAAAGTAAGTGTGAAATCAGGATTAGATATGACAACACAATGTATTGTAAAGGATATATAAAAGATAAGACTTTAGAAGACGATCATAAATTAGGAGATAATAAAAGTTATGTAGAAGAGTTAATAAAGTTAGGTGTCATAAAAATAGACTAGAACTATATAGTCTAGTCTTTAGTATTTCTGTAAGGTATCTTCTATCACATCAGTAATACAAGATAAAGCATCATTATTATTGCGAACAAAGAAGTAATAATGATTTAAGTCATCTTTGACTACACTAATAGTGATTGTTCCAAGCTCCTTCAAAGAAAACACCTCCTTCTTTTGTTAATTGTGATTTTTATGTTTTATAGAGCTTAATAATAGCATAAAAGAAAAGCGAAAAATGTCGAAAATAGTAAAACGGAAGAAGGGAGAAATCGTTACAAATGGTCAAATGCTTACGTAGACAAACGATTTCTGTCGATTATGTTTATGCCTTTTCACTGGTTGCAGGCGATAAAGAACAGCCAAATATAATAAACAATTTATGCCGAGATGGCAAATTGGGAAAAGGAGTAGAAATGAACAGTAAAGAAAAAAGAGATGTTTGACTAAAAGCAAAAATTGATAAGCACAATGAATAAGAGGTGACATAAAGAAAATAGCTAAAAAACCAAACATTACAAATCAAAAGTGGCTTAAGAGTAAGTATGTAAGCCAATTATTTATGTGAATAACCAATTTAAAGGTTAATCACAAGTTATAAAATTAACAAAATATGTTAATTTTATAACATAACAAATCATTAAGGAGGAATTTATTATGGAACCAAAAACAAGTACATTAACAAAATTATTTCATGCAGAGGATTTAGCAAAATTAGTAGCAGAGGCTACAAGAAAGCAGGTAGCTTTTGTACAAAGTATACCAGAATTTTTAACAGCACCAGAACCAATTGCATATTCCGCATTGGATATTGATGATGAAAGACAAGCACCAGGAAGAAAGAAGGCAGAATCTATTGAAATTGAACTTTTATTTACAGAAGAACAATATGATGAACTAAAGGCAATTCAAAATAAAAAAACAAATGGTTATTGGGCAATTCAATTACCAGAAGAAACTGCAACAGAAGCAGGAAAGCCATTAACATGGTATTTTACAGGAACATGTCATATTGGTATGTCAGAAATTGCAATTGATGATATGTTAAAAGCAAAATTAACAATTTATAGAAGTTCAGGAGTAGAGGAAAGCAAAGGATTTCCTGCTGTTTAATTATGTATTAAGAAATAAAAAAAATCTTATTAACACGAAAGTACATTTGATGGAAAAATTTGGACTTTGAAATCTTAAAAAAGAGACGCTTGTATTAGTGTCCCTTTTTTATAAATGTTATGTTAGAATGATAAAATTTAGAAATACAAAATTATGAGGAAGAGTAGCATCTTCCTCTCTTTTGCAAAGGAGAGATAAAAATGATATTAGAAACTAAAACAAAAACAATCAATTTAGTATTAAAAACAAAAAAAATAGTGGAAATTACAAATACATTAAAAAATAAAAATTTTGAAGAGGTATACTTTAAAGCAGTGCAAAACAATGACCTTAATGCGTTGTCAAAAATAATATATACGCTAGCAGAGGACAATGAGGGAAAACATTCTTTTAACAATTCAGAAGAAGTATATGATTTTATTGATGAATATAAAACAGAAAAAGGAAAAACATATCAAAAAATTTTTGAAGAATTAACTGAGGTAATCAATGAAGAAGGTTTTTTTACAAACAAAATGACCAAAAAGCAACTAACAGAGATGATATCCAATCCTTTATCAGGAACCAATATGAACGAGTTAGTACAGAAATCAGCAGAAAGAGCAATCAGCAAGATGGCAGAGGAGCAATTTCAAGGCTTCAAAGCTTAGATGATATTGTAAATAAAGTAAAAGAGGCTAGAACACTAATTGATTTAATCTATGCATTAGAGCCTCTTTGCTATTATTTTAACATGAAGCCAAACGAATTTTGGAATTCCACTTATCGTGAAATTAACTTATATACACAATCAAATTTGTCCCATAGTATGGATGATTTTAAACAAGATATAAGATTACAAGAGGCAGTAACCGATAAATTGATTATGGCAGATGCGATGAGTAATAGAAGACCCAAAGTAATACCACTACATAGAACTTTTGAAATGCTGTTTCCGGAAAAAGAACAAAAACAGCAATCTCCAGAAGAAATAGTAAAGAGAATGAGAGCGACTATGAGAACCAAAGAAAAAAGTGGAAATATTGTCGAAAAATCTGTATTGACATAGAGGCATATGTGCTATACAATTTAGCTGCAATTAAATCTAGTAGCAAATAAGCTAGAGGAGAAATGAATGTTAAGGAAAAAATATATCGTTCAGAAAAGTTTTAGAATAGATTATCAATTGTCAGATGATTTAGAATATCTTAGCTATGTATTAGACAGACCTCAAAATGACCTAGTAAATATTGCAATAGAAGCTTTGATATTCGATAATAGACAATGGTTTGTTGGAGAGATATTAGTAAATCAATGTCATCCATTTTTTGAAGAAGATAAAGATGTAGAATTAACAATTGATAATTTACACATATTATTACAAACAATGCCAGAAGACAAATATGTTTGTATAACATATTCTGTATATAAAGACGGGAAGTATATATTTGATGATGATATAGAAATTTTTTATAAAGATAAACAAGAGGTGAAAGATGCATTAAAAAAAATAAGTAAATGGATTAATGTAGATGGTGCAACCATGAGTAAGCTTATTATTGAAAGATTAAACTATAAATAAAATAAGATTGAGCTTTGTTATTACAAAAGGAGGCGAGATATGCCAAATAAGGGAAAAGACATTTTTTTGCGAGTAAGAATAGAGGAACAATTTTGGAAAAAGGATAAAAAAGAAGAGAGATAATGTGCAAGTCGTCAAACCACAACATTATCTCAATAAACAGAGTTAAACTCTATCTATGAATATTGTAACATAGATGAGAGTCTAATTCAAGTATAAAATTTGAAAGGGGACTCTTTTTATTATGAATAAGAGCATTGTTAAAGATGATAAAGTTAAAAAAATGAATTACATTTTAGGAAAAGAGGAAAATAATAGTATATTTACAAGGTTTGAACTCCAAGCAATGTCAATGATCAATTTAGACAATGATGAAGTTGTCGAAATATGTAAAATTATATGGAGAAATAAAGAAAACGATAAAAAATTGCAACAGATTCAAAACATGTTTAAGTAAAAATAGAGTAATTTCATTATCAATAATATGGAAACAAGTGGACAATAAAATAGTACGATTTCATAGATATTCAATATGTAATATGGTACACTTATACATATAAATAAAAGGAGGAATTGATTATGGAGGAAACAAAGAAAAGTGGATTTAGCACAGCAGGATTGGTGTTGGGAATTATAGGACTATGTACATCTTTTATACCTATCATAAATAATGTATCATTTGTTATGGGTGTGTTAGCAATCATTTTTGCAGTTGTGGCATTTGTAAAAAAAGCAGCAAAAGGAAAAATTATTGCATCTGTTATATTAGGAGTGCTTGCCATTGTAATAACTATTAATTCACAAAAAGCTTTAGCAGATTCACTTGAAACATTGAGTAATGATCTTAATAAAGCAACAGGAAGCAGCACAGAAGAAGTATTAAAAAATGATGCTAAAGTAGAACTAGGAGAGTTAACGGTAAAAAAGGGACAATATGGAATGAATGATACGAAACTTGCTGTTAAAGTTACAAATATAACAACAAAAACAAAATCTTATGCTATTCAAATTGAAGCAATTAGCAGTGATGGTTCAAGGATTATGAATGATTATGTGTATGCAAATAATTTAAATGCAGGACAAAGTCAAAATTTTGATGCATTTACTTATATATCATCAGACAAGCTAGAGGCAATGAAAAGTGCAACTTTTAAAATTGTGGAAGCATCAGCTTATTAGAACTAAGAATGTACTTTATTAGAAATAGTTAAAACAAAATATAATTATGAAAGAGAAAATAAAGGCTTTAGTAATAAAAAAACACTTATTTTGGTAGGTGTTTTTTTTATGTTGTGAAGTTAGGTTAATATAAGAAAGGAGGATGAAAATGACAGTAGAAGAGATTGATATCATAGTAGAGGCAAGTGTAGAACAAGCAGTAAAAGAATTTAACAAACTTTTACCAGCGATAAAAAAACAATTGTCAGGAATACAAAGGGAATTTGATAGAATCAATATAAAAGAAATGAAAGCAGATATAAATATTTTACAAGTAACAAAAAAAGTGAAACTAGTAGGAAAACAAATTAAAGATGCTTTCAATACAAATGATATTAGTGGAATGCAAATCAATGGGAAAGCGTTTGAAATTAAAAACATAAAAGGATACTCAAAAGAAATTCAAAAGCTAAAAGGACAAACAGGAATTTTAAATAAAATTAAACCAGAAATGCCAAAAGTAGAACAAACAGGAACAAGTCAAAATAAATGGGCTAGCTTTTTTAATGGCTTCAAAGAAAAACTAGAACAAGCCAAAACATCAGTAGGAAATATAAAAAATCTATTTAAACAAATGCCGAATATAACCCAAGGCATAACCAATGGAATAAAAAAAATGGGGACAGGTATAAAAGCAGGATTAGGACATGTTTTTAAATATGTGAGTACATTATTTTCCTTAAAAAGAATTTATGGTATACTAAGTGGTTCTGCACAAAGTTGGCTATCTTCACAAAATGGGCAAGCACAACAATTAAGTGCCAATATAGAATATATGAAATATGCAATGGGCTCAACATTTGCACCAATTATTCAATACGTAATAAATTTAGTATACCAATTGATGAAAGCAATACAAAGTGTAGTATATGCATTTAGCGGTGTAAACATATTTGCAAAAGCAACAGCAACATCAATGGGAAAAACAGCAAAAAGTGCGAAACAAACCAATAAGTCTTTAGCAGGAGCACATAGTGAAATAAACAATGTGTCTGAAAAAGATAGTGGTAGTGATGGTGGTGTTGTAAATGCTAATATGGATTTATCGCAAATGGATAATCAAATGAATCCTTTAGCACAAAAATTACATGATTTCTTTAAGCCATTAGTAAATTCATGGAATACATATGGAAAAGGTTTAGTGGAACAAGTAAAAATAACGGCAGGACAAATAGGAGGACTGATTGCATCTGTATGGAATAGCTTTGAAAGTATTATTACCAATGGAACAATATACTCAATTTTACAGAATATATTAGCAATTATAGGTAATATAGCTGAAGCATTTACAAATGTATGGAACTATAATGGAAATGGCGATGCAATTGTTCAAAACTTAGCAGATGCCTTTAATAATTTGTTAATTGCTATAGATAATGTTGTTCAAAACGAAGGATTTCAAAATTTTCTAAATTGGTGTTCAGATAAATTTAGAAAAATAGCAGAAAAAATCGAATCAATTGATTGGCAACCAGTAATGGATGCATTATCTACAATTGGAGAGTCAGTAGGGACAATAGCATTAGAAATTTTAGATGGATTAGTGAATATATTTAAATGGCTAGTTGAAAATCCAATTGTAGCAGAAATATTATTAGCGATAGCAATTGCTATTGGAATACTTGCTACAGCAATAAGTATTTATACTACTGCCATAGAAATATATAATGTGGTAATGCCTATAGCAACAGCTGCTTCAACTGCTTTTAGTATAAGCATAGGAGGGCTAGTTGCAATTATTATTGGAGTTATAGCAGTTATAGCTTTAATAGTATTAGCAATAATGAATTGGAATACTATCATGGAATGGCTAAAACAAACAGTAGAAACAGTAGTAAACGCAGTGGTAGAATTTTTTACAAATTTATGGAGTAAGGTGTCGGTTATATTCGAAACTATTTGGCAAATAATATCAACAATATTTCAAGCAATTTGGAATGTGATTTCTACAATTTTAAGTTCTGTTTGGAATATATTTTCACAAATATTTAATTGGATTTGGCAATTAGTATCAAAAGTATTTGAGGGAATATGGAATGTTATTTCACCTATAATGAATAACATATGGCAAACAATAAAATTTCTCTTAGACAAAATTCAACAGATTTGGTCAGTTGCATGGAATATGATATCAAATATTGTAAATAGTATATGGAATGGAATATGGAATGGAATTAAGACAGTGATAAATTGGATATTAGGAGGAATAGAAGGATTTGTAAATGGAGCAATAAGAGGAATAAACTTTTTATTAAAAGGATTAAGTAAGGTTGCAAATGCCATAGGTTCTTTAATTGGATTAGAACCGATAAATCTACAAATAAATTTAATTTCGTTACCACGTTTAGCAAAAGGAAACGTAGCATACAGTCCACTAATAGCACAATTTGGAGAATATGCAGGAGCAAGTCATAACCCAGAAATTACAACACCACAAAACATTATGGCAGAAACATTTGAAAACGTATTGTCTAATCATGAATGGAATACTGGTAATAATTCTAATGGAGAGATTAAACAAGTAGTAATCCAATTTGGAAGTTATAGGGTTGCAACTGAAATGGAAAGTCTGTTAAGGCAATCAAGACGACAGAATGGTACTGCAACAGTAACTATATAAAAATAGAAAAAAATAGGAATTTTCCACTTTTTTCTAAATATTACAAATTTAGACAATCATAACTGATATATTTATAACAAAAGGAGTAGAGTATATGGGATTGTTTGATAAAAATTTTGAAAAATCTACAAGTGAATTATATAAAGGTATAAAAGAATATTTGAATCCAAAAGATGGTAATAAGCATGTAGTATTAATAAATACAACATCTAAATTAACAACCAATGGAATGGAATGTGAAAACAAGTATACTATTCAAGTTAATGGAATAATAGAAGAAATGCAAAAGGATGGATATGATATTTTAGATGTAAAGTTAGATGCATCTCAGCAAATAATGGGAAATATGGTTTTAATTAGAACTCTAGTGATATATAATTGATAGCACAGTATAATTATTATGTACATGGAAGCAGTTACTTCTAATTTTATAAATGGCTAAATTTATAAAATTAGAAGTAAGATAAAACTACTAGAAAAATATTTAATGACTTTATTATAATAATTGCAAGAAATAATTAAAGTGAACTATTTAATATAAAATTTATATTTTAACTGCAAAATATTGTAAA
>CATLGL010000058.1 GCA_949935895.1 uncultured Clostridia bacterium | reverse complement strand
GACATTACAAAAGAATGCCAAAAACAAGTAAATGGAAAAGTGGTATATTTTAGTAGTAAAGAAAAACTAGAAGATGGTATTATTGTTGATAATGATGTCATTAAAGATTGTGAAGAGCGTTTAAGAAGACATATTGTTAATACAAAAAATATTCATTTAAGAGGAATGCATAATTATGAAAATGTATGTGCAGCTATTGCTGCAACAAAATCATTGGTAGATATGGATATTATTGTAACAGCAATTGAGAATTTTAAAGGAGTAGAGCATAGAATTGAATTGATAAGAGAATTAGATGGTGTAAAATGGTATAATGATTCGATAGGAACAAGTCCAACAAGAACGATGGCAGGATTAAAATCATTTGAAGAAGACATAGTACTCATTGCAGGAGGATATGATAAGCACTTAGATTATGAACCACTAGCAAAACCAATTGTTGATAAGGTAAAAACGCTTATTTTGATTGGTCAAACATCTGATAAAATTTACGATGCAGTGGAAAAAGAATTACAAAGACAACAAAAACAAATGGACATCTTTAGATGTAGTGATTTTCAAGCAATTGCAGAAATAGCTAGAAAAAAAGCAAAACCAGGGCAAGTAGTATTATTTTCTCCAGCAAGTGCAAGCTTTGATTTGTTTAAAAATTTTGAAGAAAGAGGAAATACATTTAAGGAATTAGTAAATAAATTAAAATAAGGGAGCAAGAAATTGCTTCCTTTTGTCACAGTTTTTATTCATTTTTCATATGGTAATATGAGAAATGAATGGAGGGATTATTATGTATGATGAAACAGCATATGAAGAATACATGAGAAATGTATTAGGATATATGCCAACATATCGAACAGAAAGCGTATATGCACCAAATGACTATTACATAATGCAAACAAGAAATGATTTTGTAGTAGAGGAAAACAGTAAGTGTGAGGAGTTATACCCAGACATTTATCGCAAGCTATACCCATTAGTATGTAATGAATGTCAAAACACTAATACACAAATAACAAAAGAAATATTAGAAAAGATGACAGAAAATGTATATAAAGCAATTGAAATTGATTTAAAAATTGAAACTAAAAATGTAAGACGGAGAAGACAGACAAACATTAGGAAGAAATAATATTTTACAAGATTTAATTCGAATTTTGATTTTAAAAGAAATACTAGGAGGACATAGACCACCAATGCCACCACGCCCACCACATCCACCACGTCCACCGTTTCCAGGAGGACCAGGACCAAATCCACGTCCACCATTTCCACCACAAGGACCAGGAGGACCAATAAGACCAAGAGAATTTTAATAGAAATTTTGGAAAAATTTTCTATAGTATTAAAAAATTGTTAGATGGCTAAAACAAGGATAGTAGCTATTTAGAAAATTTAGACTTACATACTTTTTTTTAAAATGCACAAACTAAATTTGTAAAAATTTTTGAAAGGAAGTATGTAAAGATGGATGTTAAAGATTGTATGACGAAAAATGTATGTTGTTGTACACCAAATACAAATGTGGCAGAAGCTGCAAAGTTAATGTGTGATAACCATATAGGATGTGTTCCTGTATGTGATGAAAATAATCAAGTAGTAGGGTTATTAACAGACCGTGATGTTATTTTACGAAGTGTATCTTGTAATAAAGATGCCAATACAACACCTGTTTCAGAAGTAATGACTTGTGGAGTATGTTGTTGTAAACCAAATACAACAATTGATGAAGCGACTAAACTAATGTCAGATTTTCAAATTCGTAGAATTCCAGTATGTGACCAAAATAATAAAATTGTTGGAATTTTGTCTTTAGGAGATCTTGCACATTACGATAAAACAGTAGGAGTAAAAGAAGTATGTAACACATTAGAAAATATTTGTCAGTGTGGAAATAATAGTAAAAATGCTGAATAATTTATAAGACTTATCATATAATAATAGGAGTAGATTTTCTACTTCTATTATTTTTTGTAAAAGAGGGAAAAAATGGTTATTGATATGGGATATTGGACAAAAGTAACAAAACGAATCATTGTCTTAATACTAAGTATTATTGGCATTTATTTGTCATTTAAACTGGCTATTTTTTACATGCCATTTTTAATTGCTTTTATTATTTCTTTATTGATAGAACCATTAATTCGATTTGTAAATAAAAGGACAACCCTTACAAGAAAAACGAGTGCTATTTTAGTTCTTATTATAATTTCTATTTTGTTAATTGGGCTTTTAGCATGGGGAATTGCTGTTTTAATACAAGAATCCTCAAACTTATTACAAAGCCTAAATCAGTATATTGAAACAGCATATCATCAAATTCACGGCATTATTGAAAATATCAATTTTGAAAAATTAAAGATTCCAAAAGAGGTAACAGAGGTAATTCAAAATTCATTATGGGATTTTATTGGTACAGTATCGAATTGGATTAAAAGTTTTTTAACTTCTATGATGAATTTTTTAACCGAAATTCCAACTATTGCAATATATGTAGGAATTTGTTTTGTAGCAATTTATTTTATATGTACAGATAAATTATATATGATTGATCAATTAGAACATCATTTGCCAAAAGAATGGGTAAAACGAATTGGTAAACATATACGAGAGCTTATTTCTAGTTTAGGGGGATATCTAAAAGCAGAAATGACATTAGTTCTTATTTCCTTTATAGTATCATTAGTGGGTTTATATATACTAAAATTTTCAGGATTTAAAATTGGATATCCACTTTTGGCTGCATTAGCAATTGGCTTTGTAGATGCTCTTCCTATTTTAGGTTCAGGAACTGCTATGCTTCCATGGGCGGTTGTTTCTGCTATGAGTGGAGATATGGGACTTGCTATTGCAATATTAGCTCTCTGGATTATTATGTCTATAATAAGGCAATTTGCAGAACCAAGAGTAGTAAGTCATCATATCGGAATTCATCCAATTTTTACTCTAATTGCTATGTATACAGGCTTTAAAGCAATAGGGGTATTAGGAATGTTTATTGGACCAATTGTTCTTATTATATTAAAAAATATATTTTCTACTATAATAGATAAGGGAGTAGGCAAAGCCATTTTTGATAGGTAAGAAGAGGAAAATTATTTTAATAATTTTTTAAAAAAATTTTGCGTAGAAATTCCATTCGGACGGTTGTTACGTTTTAGACAATATAAACAGTTTGGGTCTTTTGTAATGGTATTAACTCCACTTGTACAAGACAGGCTAGCTTTAAAACCTAAATTTTTAATAATAGGAAAAGAGGCTTTACTAATAGAACCAAATGGATAGGTAAAAGTAGTTGGTGTATAGCTTGTATTTTCTTGGAACTTTTGTTGCAAGGCTAAAATATCTGTAGATAAGATATTAGTATAGGTTTCAGTAGCTTCATAGCTTTTTTTAGAACACCCAATTCTACCATTAGAAGTAGAATGAAGATTATATGTATGATTTTGAAATTCAATTGTGCCAGAATTCATAAGTGCTATAATATCTTTCCAACGTAAATAACTATAATTTAAATTTGCTTCGTCAGTTTCAGAAAAAGTATCAGTATATTTTCCTACAATTGAGATAACTGCCTTCATATGATATTTTTTAAGTAAAGGAACAGCATAACCAAGGTTATTATAATGTCCGTCATCGAAGGTAATCATAACTGGTTTTTGAGGTAATGGAATATCATCATATACATAACCAATTAAATCAGACATAGTGATGGTGGTATAACCATTTGTAGAAAGATACTTTAAATCTTCTTCTAAAGTATTAGGAGTAATAATATAATTTCCGACTTTTAGAAGTGTCTTTCAAAATACTATGATACATAATAATAGGAACGTTAATGCCTTCTTCTTGTAAAGGAGTTGTAGCAAGAGTATAAACAAAAACACAAGGTAAAACAAGCAATAAAATAAAACAACAACCAATCAATTTATAATTCAATTTTATGGTATGAAAATGAATTTTCAAAATAGCCTCCTCAATCTATTATACTAGGATCTAGTATATCATATTTTCTGATATAATCCTTGGAAGTAGAATTTTCCTTTATTACTTCAGATTTATGTTTTCTCAAAAATTCAATAATTTGGTAGACATCAATCCAAATTTGATTAGTTCCTTCTTTTTGACATTCATCAAAAATAAGCTGCATTCCAAAATGAAGATGTGGGACATTGATATTATTAACATTTTCTTTTGTACTATAACCAGTCATACCAAGATAACCGTATAACATCTCCAGCTTTTACAATTTGACCAATTTGTAAATCTTTCACATAAGGATGGTCTTTTCGCAAATGTGCATAATAATAATAACGTTTTTTATCAAAACTACGAATACCAATACGCCATCCACCATATTGATTCCAACCAAGTGCTTCAATGGTTCCAGATTCAACTGCAATAATAGGAGTACCAATAGAGCCCATTAAATCATTTCCTAAATGAATTCGTTTATAACCATAAGAACGGCTATTTCCAAAGTCATCATAATGATTGAAACTATAATTTTTAGCAATTGGTAAAAATGCTTTTATACCATATTGTTTAATATATGTTTTTTCTTCTGTTCCTGCATTGGGAACTTCTATTTCATATTCTCCAATAAATTCATGTAAAATAGCGTCAAAAGATTGATAGTAGTAAGAATAATGCTTCATATCTTTTGTTAAATCTTCCATGCTAATACCTTCATCAAGTTTTTGGATTAGAGAATTTAAATCGGTTTGTTTAAATTTTTTAAAATTACCACCATATTTACAAGCAAGATAACTAAGAAGTTCAATCCAATGATATTGAACTACATTTCCATTGTTATGTGAATTGATATCTAATTTGGAGGTTTTATCTAAAACTTCATAAGTGGCATTAAAACCTACCCATTTAATATAGGATTTTTTAGAAGTGCTATTTTCTTGCATGGTATTATTCCAAATTAAGTCAGAAGAGTGAGCAGGTAAAGAGATTGGATAAAGAATGGAAGCAGTAATCAAAACAAGTAAAATAGTTGTGATAATACTACAAAAAAGTAGATAAGACTTATTTATTTTTATAGAACGAATAAACAATGATATACACCTCGTCATATGTATATGAAAGAAAACATTTTTCTATTCTTGAATATTTACAAGCCAAAAGAAAAGTTTTCCATAAAAATTTCCCCAAAGGCTTGAAAAGTTAAAGACAACATGATATAATAATTTACATAATTCTGCAATAAAGCTTTTTATAGAAAAAACTATGAAAGGAGGACAACATATGCCAAGACAACAATTCATAGAAGACTTGGTAGATGAATTGTGGCGGCTGGAACATACCTATTCGTTAAGTAAGTTAATTGCGAAGAGGGATGCTTTTAAAATTAGACAATGTGAAAGAGATTATTCTTTCATGAGGTATCATTGTTGTGATTTAAGAGTAGTAGAAATTCCAGAAAAACTAGTGATACTTCTTCCAATATATTTACAAGGCTGGCATTGTAAAGACAGTGAGCTATTTGGAACATATTCGGAAGAGTTTCGCGAGGTGCTTCAAAAGAGCCAAAATCCGACAGGGAAAATCATGGCGGATAGCATGCTTACTGGTTATTTAAACGAGATGACCATTGAGCAGGTCTTAGGGCTCAAAAAAATTGGATAAAAGAGAAAATCTCACAGTTACTGGAAATATTGTAACTGTGGGATTTTTCATAAATGATAAAAACACAGGATTTTACAAGAATATATGAAAGTTGTTGCATAAGATAATATAAAGTAGTATAATTTACATAAGTCATTTTTGAAAACTCTCTCATAAATCAAAACTGGCTTAAATAAGTTTTTCAGGAGGCAGATACATGAATAGAAAAGAGGTAATAGCATTTCTCCAAGGAGAGATAAAACGGTTAAGGGAAGAAATCCATATCAATAAGTTGATTAAAAAGAAACGCTTTTATACATTGTCAAAAGTAGAAGCGATTACAAACGAAGATGTGGAGGACTTCATAAGAGCGGATTCCTTAATGCTGAACGATAAAGAGATACCAGAAGGCGGTTGTGCAGCAGTAGTCGTGTGGCTTGCGTGTTGTAAGAATGATAAAGATGAATATTTCTTCGAAGACAAAGAACAGTTTGCACACAGGCTAGCGAGAGAAGCAGGACCATTTGGAAAAAATGTTGCAGTTCAAATGCTCACTGGCACAAATATTTGTGAAATGTTAAAACAACAACTATATACAGATAAATATGCCAAAGAATATGATGACAAATACGGAACTGCAAATTGAAAAACTGAATATTGAGATGAGAGAGTGTGGCTACAAAGATTAGCCAAAATAAAAAAGAGATAGCAAATGTATTTTTAATTGTTATCTCTTTTGCTATATTTGTATAAAAATTGTTATAGTAATAAAAATGTTTTATATTATACTAATATAATTTGAAAAGTAAGGAAAAGAAAAATAAATGAAAAAACTCTTGACTTATGCTTAACTGTATATATAATAAAAAGAGAAAAACAAAAAGAGAAAGGATTGATGAGAGATGGAAAAAGCAATCGTATATTTTACAAAGAACATAACTCCAGAAAATGTAGTAAAAATGTATGAAGCATTAGGAAAAAAGTTATCAGGAAAAGTAGCTGTTAAAGTACATTCTGGAGAAAAAGGAAACCAAAATTATTTACACCCAGAATTTATGAAACCGATGGTAGAATATGTAAATGGAACTATTGTAGAATGTAATACTGCCTATGAAGGAGAACGAAATACAACTAAAAAACATGAGAAACTAATGGAAAACCATGGATGGAGTAAATATTTTGATGTGGATATTTTAGATGCCCAAGGAAATGATTTAGAACTAGAAATACCAAATGGAAAAGCAATTCAACAAAACTATGTTGGAAATCATATGGCAGATTATGATTCCATGTTAGTACTATCCCATTTTAAAGGTCATCCAATGGGTGGTTATGGAGGAGCATTAAAACAATTATCCATAGGATGTGCTTCAGCAGAAGGAAAGTCTTGGATTCATTCTGCAGGAAAAACAAAAGACCAAGCAGTTCTATGGGATAATTTAGCAAAACAAGATCAATTTTTAGAAGCAATGGCAGATAGTGCATTATCTGTTGTAAATTATTTTCAAAATAATATTGCCTATATCAATGTAATGTGCAATATGTCAGTTGATTGCGATTGCTGTTCTGTAGCAGAAGATCCTTGTATAAAAGATATTGGAATTTTAGCATCAATAGATCCTGTTGCCATTGACCAAGCATGTATTGATTTAGTAAAGAAATCAAATGACAAAGGAAAAGAACATTTCTTAGAAAGAGTAGAATCAAGACATGGAACACATACCATTGATGTAGCAGAAGAATTAGGTGTTGGCACGAAAAATTATGAATTAGTAGAATTAGATTAATCATTTTTACCTCAAAATAAGAAATCGAATATGAGGTAAAGTAATCTTAAAAAAAAATTAGGAGGAGGAATTTGAAATGATAAAAGAAAAAGTGTTAGAAAATAAAGAAAATTTGTTGCAAGCTTTATCAACAACAAAGGCAAAGTATGTAATAGGAACCATGTTATTAACTGGTATTGGAATAGCACTTCCTAGAATATTTCATGTATTGGCAGGAAGTGATGCAGGAGCAACCTTTTTACCAATGCACATTGCTGTGTTAATAGCAACATTAACTTTTGGAATAACTAGTAGTACAATTGTAGCTGGAGGTTCTGTAATTGGTAGCTATTTATTAACAGGAATGCCAAGCCTTGTACGATTACCATATATGTTAATGGAGTTAGTTATATATGCGGTACTACTTAGTATATGTAGTAAAAGATTTAATTTATATATATCATTAGCATTAACTATTGTTTTGGGTAGAATTCTTTATGCAGGTGTATTAGCAGTTGCCATTAACATCTTAGGATTACCAACTTATGGAATTTCTGTTATTGAAAGTATTAAAATAGGACTACCAGGAATTATTCTTCAACTTGCATTTATACCAGTAATGGCAAAAACAATTCAGAAGGGAATAAGGTTAGATTAACAATGACAACATTAGAACAAATAAAAGAAATATTAAACAAAAAAGATGCGTCATTAGTAGTAGCATATAAAAATGGAACAGTAAAAGAGTATTATCAAGATAGAATTATTGATTTAGTTTCAATTTTAAAAGAAAATGAAAATGCTTTAAAAGAAAGTATTCTTGCAGACAAAGTAATAGGAAAAGTAGCAGCATCGATTATGGTGGTAGCAGGGGTAAAGCAAATATATGCTAATAAACTAAGTAAATTTGCAGTTCCTGTATTAGAAAGTGCTAATATTATATATTCCTATGGAGAATTAGTAGAATATATTAAAAATAAAGATAAAACAGGAATGTGTCCAATGGAAAATAAATATAAAAATGAGATGGATGCGAATAAGATTTATTGTGATATGGTTAAATAAGATATAAATAAAGATAGATGGATTACTAAAATATTCATCTATCTTTATTTAAAAATAAAATGTTTGTAAAAATAAGGAGCTCTTTACCTTATAAAAATCATAAAGTTAAACTATCACAAAAAAGAAAT
This sequence comes from uncultured Clostridia bacterium, assembly GCA_949935895.1. Classification (GTDB taxonomy): domain Bacteria; phylum Bacillota; class Clostridia; order TANB77; family CAG-508; genus RGIG8482. The sequence goes on along the minus strand of CATLGL010000058.1, from coordinate 1,085 downwards.
AGAAAACCATTGACAAGTATTATTAGTTTACGATAAGATGTGGATAAGGATGAAAATGAAGGAGGAACAAAAGAAATGAAGATAAGGGAAAATAAAGGTATAACCTTGATAGCACTAGTAATAACGATTATTGTACTTTTAATACTAGCAGCAATTACATTAAACTTAATTATAGGAGAAAGAGGCATATTTAAAATGGCAGAAGAAGCAGGAAGAAACTATACAAATGCACAAAATGCAGAATTAGCAGATTTAGAAAAACTAGAAAATATAGATTGGTATACAAAAGAAGAAACAAAGCCATTATATGCAAGGCTATATAAAGATGGGACACTAATATTAAGTAGTAGTGATTATATAGATAGTAGTAGAGAAATTAGTGAGGATTATGGAGATATATCGAAAAATGAATATAAATACTCATTGCATATCACTTTTATGCAAGATATAGAGGAAAAGCTAGAGGGAGATTATCCAGGGTGGATTGAAGTTGAAAATGATGAAAAAGGGAATTTAGTGCCAAAAAGGAATAAAGCAGAAAATGTAATTATATACGATAAAATAGAACCCAAAAATATGTCAATATGGTTTTACGAAATGAACGAGTTAATAACTTTAGATTTAGCAAATGTAGATACAAGCAAAGTAACAGATATGTCAGGCATGTTTACAGGAACAAGCTTAAGCAATATAGATTTAAGCGATTTTGACACGAGTAGAGTGACCAATATGTCAAGCATGTTTACAAGATGTATGAAATTAAGCAATATAGATTTAAGCAATTTTGATACAAGTAAAGTAACGAATATGTCAGGGATGTTTTTGGGATGTATGAATTTAAGCAATATAGATTTAAGTTCATTTAATACAAGCCAAGTAACAAATATGATAGGGATGTTTTTGGGCTGTATTAAATTCAGCTATATTGATTTAAGCATTTTTGACTCCAGTAAAGTGTACAATATGTCAAGCATGTTTTTTGGATGTATGAATTTAACCAACATAGATTTAAGTAATTTTGACACAAGTAAAGTAACAGATATGTCAAGCATGTTTGCAGGAACAAGTTTAACAAATATAGATTT
>CATLGL010000057.1 GCA_949935895.1 uncultured Clostridia bacterium | reverse complement strand
GCTTTGGTTACCTTATCAACTACACCTATAGTTGAAATTGGAGAATCTTTTTCAAATCCTGTTGCAATAACTGTAATAGAAATATCATCTCCCATAGTTTCATCAATTACTGCACCAAAGATAATATTAGCTTCTGGATCTACACTTCTTTGTACTAACTCTGCTGCTGTGTTAACTTCATGTAATCCAAGTTCTGAACCACCAGTAATATTGATAATAACTCCTCTTGCCCCTTCAATGGATGTTTCAAGAAGTGGACTCTGAATTGCTTGTTTTGCAGCATCTTCTGCCCTATTTTCTCCTGTTGCTCTACCAGTACCCATATGTGCCATACCAGTATTAAGCATGATTGTTTTAACATCAGCAAAGTCTAAGTTAACAAGTCCTGGTACTGCAATTAAGTCTGATATACCTTGCACACCTTGTCTTAATACATCGTCTGCCATTTTAAATGCATCTACAATCGAGGTTTTACGGTCAATAATTTGTAGTAATTTGTCATTTGGTATCGCAACTAATGTATCTACTTTTCCTTTTAAACTTTCAATTCCTCTTTCAGCTTGAGAAAGTCTTTTCTTTCCTTCAAATGTAAATGGTTTTGTAACAACACCAATTGTTAAAATTCCCATTTCTTTTGCTGCTGCTGCAACAACTGGTGCTGCACCTGTTCCTGTTCCACCACCCATACCAGCAGTTACAAAAACCATATCTGCACCACGTAATACTTCTGCAATTTCAGATTTATTTTCTTCTGCTGATTGAGCTCCAATATCTGGATTCGCTCCAGCTCCTAATCCTCTTGTAATTTTTTCTCCTATTTGGATTTTAGTACCTGCTTTAGACTCTTGTAATGCTTGTCTATCGGTATTAACAGAAATAAATTCAACTCCTCTAATACCAGACTCCACCATTCTATTAACCGCATTATTTCCTGCTCCTCCAACACCAATAACTTTTATCGTTGCTGTTCCATCTAACATTTTTTCGTTTTCCTCATAGTCTACCTTCATATTTATATCCTCCCAATATTTATATAATTTAAAATTTAAAACTTACTCCTTTTTGGATATTAAGAATAGAAAAATTCTTTTATCCTTTCCATTATTGTTGTAAAAATATTTGCATCTGATTTGGCATCAATGCTACTTGATACCGTTTTTGCAAATGGTCTTGCTGCAATATATCTTACTAAAGCATAGGCTGAACGATAAGTTGATTTGATTGTACTTACTAATCTTCCTGTTGAAATTTTTACTGGTATATTTAGAATTATCTTTCCTGCTACATCACTTTTATTGATATTGGTAATTCCTTGTCCTGTTAAAATGACATTATTAATTCTGGGTTTTATGGCTTGGTTGGTAATGTCTCTATTTACTAAAGAAAAAATTTCTTCAATTCTTGCTTCAATAATTTCAATTAGCTCTGAACTTTTAATAATTCTACTTTTCGCTTCTCCTCTACATGTATTTAATATAATTTCATTATCATTATCAATAAATGACTTTAATGCTAGTCCATATTGTTTTTTTAATTTATCTGCTTCCTCTTCTGAAATATCTAATACAAGAGCAATATCATGTGTAATATTATCTCCTCCTAATGGAATAGTATTAGTATAAATAAATGACTCACCTTCGAATACGCCTATATCGGTATTTCCTGCTCCTATATCTAATAACATTACATTATCATGCAATTCATTAACATCTAGTATTAGATTTCTTGCAGCTAAGGTATTGGGAACCATTCCATCAACCTCTAATCCTGCTTTTTTAAATATTCCTGCTAACTGCCTTGTATAATCTTTATCTGCTAAAATAATTTGTGCATTTAATGTAAACTCTGAAGATAAACTTCCTACTGGATCATTTGTTTTTGTTCCATCTTTAAGTATAAATTCATTAGGAACAATATCAATAATACTTTTTCCTTCTGGAATTTCAATATCTCTTACTTGCATTACTGCTTGTCCTACATCTCTTACCGAAATTCCAGCATACTTATCTTTTATCTCTTTTGTAATACTATTTTGTACAATGGTTGCATATTTTCCTGGTATTGTAACATAGGCAGAATTTATTTTTAAATTAGCTTCTTCTTCAGATTTTTCAATTGTTTTGACGATTGCGATTGCAATATCATCCTCGTTAATTATTTTTCCTTTTTTGATACCTTCACATTTGCTGCTCGTCGAACAAATAATCTCAATTTGATTAAAATTATTTACCTCGCCTACAACAGCTGATACTTTTGAGGTTCCAATATCAATTCCAACAATTATATCACCTATTGCCAAAGCTTATTCCTCCATTTTTTATGTATTTTTTCCTTAGGTAAGAATATTATATTTTGCAAAAAAAGTCAATAGTTTTTGTAATATTTTTGTAACATTTTCGCCACCATTTTGTAACAATATTATATTTGTTTACTCTCTGTAGTATTTATCTAAATATTTCCAAAAAATTCCATATTTTTTCTTTTTAAATATAATGTTATATAAAAAACACTCTATCTTTTTTATGATAGAGTGTTTTTATATAGGCTTTTACTTTATTAGCTTTTTTTATCCTCTTCAGCTTTCTCCTCCATTACTGCTGTTTTTATTCTATTTGTCCACTTATCAAGGTAATATCTACGTACAATTGCAAGATTAATAAACATTCTTCCTACAAATACAACAATTGCTGCAAGATAAATATCTACATTCAGTCTCTCTCCTAAATAAGTTAATAAAATAGATAAAATAGCATTTCCAAAAAAACCAGATACAAATATTTTTAGGTCAAAATCTCCTTTTACAACAGAGGCAATTCCTCCAAATACAGAATCTAAAGCCGCTATAATTGAAATTGCTAAATATCCAGACAAACTATATGGTATTACTGGTGCATTCATGCCTAAAAATGCTCCAATAATACAGCCTATTAGTATTGCAATAAAAACCATTTATTTTTCCTCCTTTACAACATCTTTTGCATATTTTATTTTAATGCTTCCATTATATTTATTGATGATAATATTATTTTTCTTTTCTACTATAGCATTTGGATATCTTGTTGCAAAACCAATTGTTTTAGTTGTTAATGCACTCTCTAAATATTTTTGATCCCCTATTGCTTTTATAATATAAGGTGATGTCATCCTTTTTCTATTGACTAATATAAATTCTTTTCCATCAATCATAACATTGATAATATCAGACATATTAGTAATTCTTTGATCATTTATGCTAATTGCCTCCGCTCCTGCAAGTCTTAATTCATTTACCAATTCAATTAAATGACGATCCTCTATTTTCCCTAACTCTGAATTTTCATCTTCTGTATAGGTAATAATAATGCCATCACCCTTTACATCTGTTAGACCAGCAATTGCTTGTGCTTGTATCAATTCTGCATTTAATAATTCAGATGCCTCTTGGTTCGATTCTCTTTTTTGCTTATATTCTTGCAATTTTTCATTTGTTTGTTGCAATTTTAAATCAGTTTCTTCGAATTTTTCCTTCCAATTTGCTAATTTTTCACTAAGCTCCTTTTCTCTCATATTTTCAATTTGTGTAATATTGGTTTCCTCTACTGTCTTAAATTGCATAAACATTACATATGATAACACAAAACAAATTAGTCCTATCGTAGCTGTCATAATTCCTTTTCCTTTTTTCAATTTTATCACCTACTTTACTGTTTGAATATATTTATCGGTCAATACACCATTATATTTGTCAATCTTGATTTCATCACTTCTATCTACTTTAACATTTAGTCCGTAATCTTCTATTAAACTATATACAAATCCACCTGGTCTTGTAATATTATTAAACATATTTTGGTCCCCTATTGCTTTTATTACAAATGGACTTCCTACGATTTCGTTATTTACCTGTATAACTGTTCCTGCACAAGTAATTGCTGTTGATGGAACAATTCGTTGTCCATTGATACTAATGGCTTCTACTCCATTGTTTTTTAATTCATTTACAATAGTACGTAAGTCTCCATCATGAACAATATCATCTGCAATTCCAAGAATAGAATTTGTATTATCTCTTAAAGTAATAATAATCCCTTCTCCTTGTACATCTGTTAAGCCTAAATAGGTATTAATTCTTTTTAGTTCTTGTTGTTTTTCAACAGAACTGTCATCAGAAGAAATACTAACTTGTCTTTCTTTTTCTAATTGCTCTTCTGCATTTTCTAATTGTTCATATGCACGGTCATATTGTTCTTTCCATCTTAATACTTCATCACGCAATCCATTTTCACGATATGTACCTGCTGTTGTCACTAAACTTTCTGTTGTTTTCAATTGTATTCTTATTCCAAATACTAATACAAAACACATCACACCTAATGTAATCGCAACTTGAGTCTTTCTTATTTTCATGCTTTTTCCTCCTTGCTATTTTATTGACTTTGTCTAAAAAATGCCTTTTCTTTTCCTAAGTCACCATTTACAAATATTTCTCCTTGTAATCCTTTTGTATCTTCTAACGCTGCCTTTAAATATAACATTCTTGTACTTAAATTAGAGGCATCTCCTAAGTATACAGTTTTATGCTCCTCCTCTATTTGTAATATGTAATTTTGTTTATCCTGTATATTAATTCGATTTACTTTACTTACAATTCCATTACTTTGAGCAGAATATTTAATTTTTAATATTGTTTCTAGTCGTTCTAAATCTTCCCTATTTAACCTATTTCCTTCCTTTAGTTCCTCTTGTGATGTTTGATATCCTTCTAAAATTGGTACATCGGTTGATTTATCAGTAATTTCTAGCATATAACCTTGATTATTAATATACACAAAGCTATTTGCATATTCTAGCATATATGTAGTTTTTCTTTCTGTCACATTTAATTCTATTTTATTAGGAAGATTTCGTTTTATTTCTACCTGCTCAATATAGGCATTTTGTTTTATGTTTTCTTCAATTTTTCGTTTACTTGTTTTATATATATTTTGTCCTATTTCAATTTTTGAAAGACTTGTAATCGTATCTGTAGTAATAAAACTGTTTCCCTTTACTGTGATTTCTATTATATTGAATAATGGAGACATCATAAAAAATACAAATGCTGTCGCTAGTCCACAAAGTAATATCGTCCATTTTACTAATTCTTTTATCATGCTTTTTTTTGTATATTTTACCTGTTTTCTTTTCACATTTTTTTGTATATTTTGGAGGGCAGACTTTTTGTCTGCCTCTTTTTTCTTTTCTTTTTTTGATGGTTTTTTGGCTATACTTTGATTAATTTTTTTTGAGGACTTTGCTTTTCTTTTGGGTTTATCTTCTTGTAGTTTTGTTACTCCAATAATAATTTCATTATCTAAGTTTATTTTTTTGTCTTCCTTTTTTATGTGTTGTGCTTTTTTATTTAATTGCTTTTGCTTTTTAGATTTCTTTTTTTTAGTATTTTCCTCATTCTCCTCATCTAAATATAAAAAGTTCAATTCTTCATTTTTCTTACTTTTCATACTTTATTCCACTTCTTTCGTAATATTAGCTCCTAAGTCATTTAATTTTTTGTCCAAATTTTCATAACCACGTAAAATGTATTCTATATTGGTTATTTTTGTTTTTCCTGATGCTGAAAGTGCTGCTAATACAAGGGCTGCTCCTCCTCTTAAATCAGTGGCTTGCACAGTTGCTTTATTTAGTTTTCTAACACCCTTAATAACAGCTGTTCTTCCCTCTATTGTAATTTTTGCTCCCATTCGTTGTAATTCATTTGTGTATTTGTATCGATTTTCAAATATATTTTCAACCACAATTGAAGTTCCCTTTGCTATACAAAGAATACTTACAAATATTGCTTGCATATCAGTAGGAAATCCTGGATATGGCATTGTTCTTATGTCAGCAGCATTTAATTTTTTAGGTGCTTGCAGCATGACTCTATCTTTTGTCATTTCAATATCACACCCGGCATTGTTTTAATTTCTCTAATACTGGTGTTAAATGTTGAGGAATTACTTTTGTTAGAGTAAGCTTTCCTCCTGTTATTGCTGCAGCACAAAGTAATGTTCCTGCTTCAATTCTATCTGTCATAACTTGATACCCTGTACTTCTTAACTTCTCTACTCCACAAATTACAATTTCATTTGTTCCTGCACCTACTATTTTAGCCCCCATTTTATTTAAAAAGTTTTGTAAATCCACAATTTCTGGCTCCATTGCTGCATTTGAAATAATCGTTGTTCCTTTTGCTAATACTGCTACTAACATGGCATTTTGTGTTGCTCCTACACTTGGAAAATCTAAATGTATCTTCGCTCCCATTATTGTATCACAACTACAGTCAATATAGCCAGCATTTTCACTAATATTTACATTTAAATTTGAAAAAGCTTTTAAGTGTAAATCAATTGGTCTTGCTCCAATATCACATCCACCGAGGACAACAAAATGTTGCTTTTTTAAATCGTCCAATTAATGCCCCTGCCAAAATAACAGAGGATCGCATTTTTCTCATTAATGCTTCTGGAATTTCTTGTTTTTTTATGTTTCTTGCATCGATTATTATTTTATCATGAATCCTTTTGACTTTGCAACCTAAATTTCTTAATATTTCTATCATTACTTTTGTATCATGTATATTAGGAACATTATATAACTTTGTAATTCCATTATTTAAAATAGCTGCTGCTAAAATTGGTAAAGAAGCATTTTTAGAGCCTGCTACTGATATTTCTCCTTCTAGCTTCTTACCTCCTTTTATTATGTATGATCCGCATATCTTCACCCTCCTTTATGCTATATATATTATGCTTACTTCAAAGGTTAGGTGCATTTTATTGACTTTTATCTTTTTTTTTGTATAATAGATTGTATAAAACAAAGAGAGGAGAATTTAAATGGAATTGAACACTGCAATCAATATAGCAAAGCAAGCTAGATTATATGCAAAAGCTTCTAACTATTTTGTTGGTGCTTGCCTTGTTACAAAATCCGGAAAATCATACTCTGGTTGTAATATTGAAAATTGTGGTATCCAAAGCATTTGTGCTGAACGAACTGCTTTTGTAAAAGCCTTATCAGAAGGAGAAACAGAATTTTCTTATATTGTAACAGTAGGAGGAAATAAAAATGCTACTATTTTAGACTATTGTCTTCCTTGTGGTTATTGTAGACAATTTATAAGACAATATGTTGATGATGATTTTAAGCTTTATACTTGTTTTGGAGAAGATAATAAAATAGAAAAATATTCTATTTGTGATTTATTGCCTCATGCTTTTATTTTATAATTCAAAAAGGAAGTAGTTTACCTTATATAAAAGTAAATTATTTCCTTTTTTACTCACTTATAGTCCATTCTCCATTTTCATTTTTCCCTTCTGTTTGTACATTTAATTTGAGATATACAATTGGACGAATAGCTCTACTAACATTAAACTCATCTACATTATTATAAATACCATTACATAAATATTCATAAGCAACTTGTCCTGTTTTTATATTGTATACACTAAATCCTGCATAATTTGAATTTGATGTTACACCACGAGATGCTAACCAATATGGAGGATTATTTTCGAATATTATTTGATAAATATTGCTTGTCATATCAGTTAAATAGCCTAAGCCTATATACATATATCCTGTACAAATATCACCTCTTTGTTTTGCTTCATCAGACTTTCCGCCGTTTTGTTGTTATTGTTGGATAAAAAATATTATGTGAATATGATTTTCCATATTTATATATTACACCATCACTCTCATATGAAAATGTATTTGGATCATATTTTGTTATTTTATTTATATCATTTGCATCAATACTTCTTGCCCCACTTTCTGTAATAGTTCTTCTCTCTATTCCTTCTACTACATCTCCTATTTCATAATTAAATGTTTTGCCTGTGTCTGCCCCTATTCCATATCCATATATTTTACAGATTTCATTTAATTCTTGTTGTGCATATAGATAACCTATAGCTCCTTTCATAGTAAATGTGACTCCATTATCTGCATTGATTGCTTCTGCACTAATTAATACCACCTCTCCCGTCGTTTCATTCTTGCTTAATACTCTCCACTTTATCGTATTATTTGCTGTAAAAGTTTGCTCCGAAGCTCCATTTCCATGAAATAAGCCTGTTCCTATTAACGACGTATACGTTAATTTACTAGTATCTGTTACCCCTTTGGTTGGATTATATGCAACATAATCTCCTATTTGTACTTTATTTGCTAAAGTATTTTCTGGTAATTTACTAGCACTTACCCTACTTATAATATCTTCTGCTTCATTTACAAATTTATTTATCCTATTTTGTTCATAAGAGGTAGCATTTGTATAATTTCTTCCAGCTTCTTTTGCAATTTGAAAAATTCCTCTTTTTCCTAATGTTAGGTTAATTGTAATTCCTGCTAAAATAAGTAATAATATAATAGTAACAACAAGAGCTATCAATGTAATTCCTAACTCATCTTTTTTCATTTGTTCCCCCTTATATTTTAAATTTATCTTTTTACATGTTTTACTTTATAGTATCATTTTATCTTTGATTATAATATCTTGTCAATATTTTTTATATTACATTTTTATATCACACACAAGTATTTTTCTATATTTGGTATTTATTTATTTTCATAAAATATGTACCATAATAAAGAACAATTTTTTATTCTAATATTTGACAAAATTACTTTATTATATTATGTTTTTTTAAAAAAGTACTAAAGCAAATTTTGCTTCAGTACTTTTTTATATGTTAGGAATTTTCCTTTAACTTTTTATTGTATCACAATTTTTTTCAATCAAACAAGAACGTGGACTTTAAAATATTTAAAACAGATACCATGTTATTGGTATCCATTTTTCTCTTCTTTTGTATCTAATTTAATATGCACTTCTTTTAGCTGTTCTTCTCCTACTTTACTTGGTGAATGCATTAACAAATCTCTTGCCTTCTTATTCTTTGGAAATGCAATAACACCTCTTAAATTATCTTCTCCTGCAATTAACATTACCATTCTATCCAGTCCTGGAGCCGCTCCTGCATGTGGAGGTGTACCATATTGGAAGGCATTAAATAGTGCACCAAATCTTTCCTCTACATCGCTCTTTTCATATCCTGCAATTTCAAAGGCTTTTATCATTAGTTCTGGATCATGGTTGCGAACTGCTCCGTGATGCCATTTCATATCCATTACATACTAAATCGAATTGATATGCAAGAATGTCTAATGGATCTTGTTCTTCTAGAGCTTTTATGCCTCCTTGTGGCATTGAGAATGGATTATGGTTAAAATCAATTTTTCCATCATCTGACAACTCATACATTGGGAAATCAACAATAAAGCAGAATCGATATGTATCTTTTTGTAATAAATCTAATCGATTTCCTAATTCAATTCTTACTCCTCCTGCTATTTTTTGTGCAGTAGAAAATTCATCAGCAATAAAGAACATGGCACTTTCTGGTCGTGCGTTTGTAATGTCACATATTTTTTGTTTTTGGTCCTCACTTATAAATTTCGAAATTCCACCATTTAGATTTCCTTCACTATCTAATTTTACCCAAGCAAGTCCTTTTGCTCCTAACTCGTTGACCGCAAATTCACTCATATTATCGAAGAATTTTCTTCCTAACTCTGGTCTCTTATTTACTACAATTACTTTCACCGTTTTATTCTGAAATGCCTTAAATTCAGTATTTTCAAATACACTGGTTACATCTTCAATGACAAGTGGATTTCTTAAATCTGGTTTATCAATTCCATATTTCTCCATAGCTTCTTTATAAGGAATTCGAATAAATGGCCCTTTGTCTACTTTCCAAGAGCTAAATTTTTCAAATACCTCTGGCACCACCTCTTCGATTACAGCAAATACATCCTCTTGGGTAGCAAAACTCATTTCAAAATCCAATTGATAAAATTCCCCTGGTGCACGGTCTGCACGTGGGTCTTCATCTCTAAAACATGGTGCAATTTGATAGTATTTATTAAACCCACCTACCATTAATAATTGCTTAAATTGTTGTGGAGCTTGAGGAAGCGCATAAAATTCTCCTGGATGAATTCTGCTTGGCACTAGAAAATCACGTGCTCCTTCTGGCGAAGAATTGGCTAAAATTGGAGTTTGTATTTCA
>CATLGL010000056.1 GCA_949935895.1 uncultured Clostridia bacterium | reverse complement strand
GCTTATATGCAGGAATTATGATGGACACCAAAAACTTTACCTTTAAAACAGGAGTTAGAACCTTTGAAGCAGCAGCCTATTTAAGAAAATGTGGTGTTGATATCATTAAAGTAAAAAAATGGTTTCAAAGTGATTTAGAAAGCTATAATAGGATTTCAGATATTGTAAAAGAAGCAGAAGTGATACGAGATACAATAGCTATTTCTATTTATAAACAAGAAAATAAAGATGCAGGGTTAATTTGCGCAAAAGCAGCAGATGAATTATTAACAATAAGTGATATAACAGCTTCCTTCGTCATTGGGGCAATAGGAAGTAAAGTATGTATTAGTGGACGTTCAATTGGAGATATTAATGTACAAGTTATTCTAGAAAAACTTGGTGGTGGACGGACACATTACTCTTGCAGGAGCACAAGTAGAGGGAAAAACGAAACAAGAGGTAAAAGAAGAACTAATATTAAAGATAGATGAATATTTTGAAGAATTAGCAAATTAAAAAACAAAGTCATATCAATAAAAGTAGACATGCAAAAATTTTACATGTCTACTTTTATTTTTGGTCTTGCTATAAAAAATGTTATTTCAAAGATAAATAAAGCTCTATATACAAATTAAGACACAATAGCTTCTAAAAAAGAAATTTGTTTATCAAAATTTTCATGTTGCTCTTGATTTACTTTTGCAAGAGTTAATAAATCACACAAAATTTCCGAATGCTCTTGTAGAAGCTTTGTATTCTCTGCTAATGTTTTTCGAGAATCTTTTTCTAACACATAAATGGTATCAACATCTGTACGCAAGTCTGTTAATTGTTTTATAACTTCATCGCGAAAAGTATTGAATTCATTGCGAAAAGCGATTTGCTCATCACGAAAAGTATTGAATTCATTACGAAAAGCGATTTGTTCATCACGAAAAGTATTGAATTCATTGCGAAAAGCAATTTGTTCATCACGAAAAGCAACTTGCTCATTATAAGAAATATCAAATTGTTTAGATAAATAAGATTGTCGTTCATCAATAGAGTTTAATTGAGTGCAAATACCTTTAATGTCTGTTAAAATTTCTTTTAAAATCTCATTTTCCATGGCTACACCTCCTATCTTATTAGTTTTATTATAATCATAGCCCAAATTTGATAAATCCAACATAAAAACATATACCATAATGATATCAAAAAGTCAATATGAAATGAAAAAAATTCCTTGTTTTCAAAACAATTTTTATTTAAACCTTGAAAAATAAACAATTTTGCGATACACTAATATACAACTAATAAAGGAGGTAGAAAACAATGAAGGTAATTTTAACACAAGATATAAAAGGAGTAGGAAAAAAAGATGATGTTATTAACGCAAATGATGGATATGCAAGGAATTATCTATTTCCTAAAAAATTAGCAGTACTAGCAGATAAAGGGAATTTAACAAATTTACAAGTTAAAAAATCCTCCGAAGAACATAGAAAAGAAATCGAAAAAGAAGAGGCAAAAAAAACAGCGAAGAAGATAGAAGGAATTTTATTAAAATTACAAGTAAAAAGTGGAGAAAATGGCAAAATATTCGGTAGTATTACAGCAAAAGAAATTGCAGATAATTTAGAAAAACAATATCAAATAAAAGTAGATAAGAAAAAAATTATATTACAGGATTCGATTAAAGAACTTCGGAACATTTCAGGTAGAAATAAAACTATATGATGGAGTTAATGCGAAATTAAAAATAACGATTATAGGAATGTAGGGGAAAAATATGGAATTAGGAAAAGTACCACCAAGTGATATTGAAGCAGAACAAGCTGTATTAGGAAGCATGATGACAGATAAAGAGGCTGTTGCTTCAGTAATTGAAGTATTAAAACAAGAGGATTTTTATCGTGAAGACAATAAGGCTATCTATGGAGCAATATTAAATTTGTATAACCGAGCAGAGCCAATTGATATTATTACATTAAAAGCAGAATTGGTTTCAATTGGTAAGCTTGCTTCAGTAGGAGGATTAGAATATTTAGCAAGTCTTCCAGATATGGCACCTACAACAGCCAATATTGATAAATATATTAAAATTGTAGAAGAAAAATCAATGCTTAGGAGTTTAATCCAAACAGCAAATCAAATTATTGCTCTAGGATATGACCCAACAGAAGAAGTAGAAACAATTATGGATCAAGCAGAAAAGAAAATTTTTGATGTAATGCAAAAAAAGAATCAAAAAGGATATGCAGCTATAAAAGATATTTTAGTAGATACCTTTGCAGGGTTAGAAAAGTTGTACAACCAGAAACAACATATTACAGGAGTTCCAACAGGTTTTGCAGATTTAGATTACAAAACAGCAGGACTTCATGAGTCAGATTTAATTCTAATTGCAGCAAGACCAGCTATGGGAAAATCAGCATTTGCTTTAAATATTGCATCAAATGCTGCAGTTCGTGCAGGAATACCAGTTGCCATTTTTAGTTTAGAAATGTCTAAAGAACAGATGGTAAACAGAATTTTATGTAGTGAAGCAATGGTTGACAGCAATAAAGTAAGAACTGGAAAAATTGATGATGATGATTGGATGAAACTAGCTGGAGCACTTGGACCACTTTCTGAAGCAGGTATTTATATTGATGATACTCCTGGAATTTCAGTCATGGAAATTCGTGCCAAATGTAGAAAACTAAAATTAGAGAAAAATATTGGATTAGTTGTTATAGACTATTTACAATTAGTGCAAGGAAGTAGCAAAAGAGGAGGAAGTAGAGAACAAGAAATTTCTGAAATTAGTCGTTCATTAAAAATTCTAGCAAAAGAAATCAATGTTCCAGTAATTGCTTTATCACAATTATCAAGAGCACCAGAACAAAGACCAGACCATAGACCAATGTTATCAGATCTTCGTGAATCAGGAGCGATTGAACAGGATGCTGATATAGTTATGTTCTTATATCGTGATGATTACTATAATGAAGAAAGTGAAAAAAAGAATGTAGCAGAAGTAATTGTAGCAAAACACCGTTCAGGCTCGACAGGAGTTGTAGAATTACTATGGCTTGGAAGCTATACAAAATTTACTAATATCGAAAAATATCGAGATTAAAAAAGCATCAATAGTATCCAATTATCTAAACTTACAAAAAAATAGTGGCACTAGAAAAGGAAATTATTCAAACTAGTGGTATCTAAATTTATCATAAAATACGCAAAAACTGATGAAAAAGTAGATAGAGGAAGAATATGAAACCATAAAAAAAGGAAAAACGATGATAGAAGAAAAAGTATTACAAACCATAAAAAAATATCATTTAATTGAAGAAAATGACTCAATTATATTAGGAGTGTCAGGTGGACCAGACTCTACGTGCTTATTTCATGTTTTTTTATCACTACAAGAAAAAATACACTTTACCTTTTTTGTGTGCCATATAAATCATGGTATACGTAAAGAGGCCATTCTTGATGAACAATATGTAATAAATATGTGTCATCAATATGACATACCATGCTTTGTAAAAAAAGAGAACATTAAACAAAAAGCACAAGAAGAAAAAATGGGTATAGAGGAAATGGGAAGAAAAGTAAGATATGAATTCTTTTCTCATATTCAAAAACAAGTAGGGGCCAATAAAATTGCAACAGCACATACCAAAAACGATTCTATAGAAACAGTACTTATGAATTTGCTTAGGGGGACAGGTCTTTCTGGATTAAAAGGAATTGAAGAAAAAAGAGAAGATACATATATTAGACCACTTATTGAATGCCAAAGAAGCGAAATTGAGAAATATTGTCAAGAAAAACAGTTAAACCCTAAAATTGACCAAACAAATTTAGATAATCGTTATACAAGAAACAAAATAAGGAATCAATTACTTCCCTACCTTGAAAATGAATTTAACCCTAATATTATTGAAGCAATTGCAAGAATGTCTAATATTATAAAAGAAGAAGATAAATATCTAGAAAATATAATAAAAAATGTTTTCAAACAAGTTTGTATTAGTCAAACAAAAGAGGAAATTATATTAGATTTAAAACAGTTTAATCAACTTGATATAGTAATAAAAAATCGTATGATTCTATATACAACAACACTAATTTTTGGAGCAAGTTTAGGAATTGAAAAAAAACACATAGAAGACATTATTCAACTATGTAACAATAATATAGGGAATAAATATTTAATTCCAAATAAAAAAATAAAAATTTTAGTAAGAAAACAAAAAATATTTTTTATAAAAAACCAATAGTTTCCGTAAGCAAAACCTTGATATGACTGAATTCGACACAAAAAAGACACATAAAAACTATTGCATTTAAAAATCAAATATGGTATAGTGCAAAAAAGTTAAGAATAAGAAAAGGAATGCATGAAATTACATTAAACATCAATATAGTATTTTTGTGTACTATTACAAACTTTTTATTACAAGGGAGGAAAACATCTTGAAAAACGGATTAAAAACTTTAGCTATGTGGCTAATTATAGGAATCATTTTTATTGTTCTATTAACTTCTATTTTAAATAATCAGGATACTAAAATGTCATATTCTGAAATGATTTCTAAAATAGAAACATCAGAAATCAAAGAAATTGAATTATCAGCAGATGTCAAAAAAGCATATGTAACAGTAAAGGGAGAAAATAATAAAAAAGAAGTAAATATACCAAGTATACATAGTTTTATGAGTTATATAGAACAACCAGTAAAGGAAGGAAATGTAACACTAACTGAGCAAAATCAATCTATATTTATTACACTTTTAGGTTTATTAACCCCATTTGGATTACTAATTATATTTTTAATATTCTGGCTATTTGTTATGAACCCTAACCAAGGGGGAACAAAAACCATGTCTTTTGGAAAAAGCAAAGCAAGACTTATGGGACAAGGAGAACAAAATCGCGTTACTTTTGAAGATGTGGCAGGAGTTGATGAAGAAAAAGAAGAATTAGAAGAAATTGTAGAATTTCTAAAAAATCCAAAAAAATTCACAGATATGGGAGCAAGAATACCAAAAGGAGTTTTACTAGTAGGTCAACCAGGAACAGGAAAAACATTACTTGCAAAAGCAGTAGCAGGAGAAGCAGGAGTACCATTTTTTATCATCAGTGGTTCGGATTTTGTGGAGATGTTTGTTGGTGTAGGAGCATCACGTGTAAGAGACTTATTTGAAGAGGCAAAGAAAAAAGCACCATGTATTATCTTTATTGATGAAATTGACGCAGTAGGACGTCAAAGAGGAGCAGGACTAGGTGGAGGACATGATGAAAGAGAACAAACATTAAACCAATTATTAGTAGAAATGGATGGGTTTGGAACCAACGAGGGAGTTATTGTACTTGCGGCAACAAACCGACCAGATGTATTAGATAAAGCACTATTAAGACCAGGAAGATTTGACCGTCAAATTGTAGTGTCTGCACCAGATGTAAAAGCAAGAGAACAGATATTAGAAGTTCATGCTAAAAAGAAAAAATTAGCAGAAGATGTTAACTTAAAAACAATTGCTAAAAACACATCAGGATTTGCAGGAGCAGATTTAGAAAATGTATTAAATGAAGCAGCACTACTTGCAGCAAGAAGAAATATTAAAGAAATTGGAATGAAAGAAATAGAAGATGCCATGGTAAAGGTAACTATGGGTCCAGAAAAGAAAACAAGAGTAAGAAGTGAAAAAGAAAATAAATTAGTTGCTTATCATGAAGCAGGTCATGCAGTAGTTAGTCGCTTTTTGCCAACACAAGATCCAGTACATCAAATTTCCATTGTACCAAGAGGAATGGCAGGAGGATATACGATGTATCGTCCAACAGAAGATAAAAACTTCATGTCAAAATCAGAAATGGAGGAAAATATTGTATCATTATTAGGCCGGTAGAGTTGCTGAAAAACTAATATTAAATGATATTTCTACAGGAGCAAGTAATGATATTGAAAGAGCAACCAAAATTGCAAGAAATATGGTAACAAGATATGGTATGAGTGATAAAATTGGAGCTCTAGCATTAGGTTCTACTCAAGAAGAAGTATTTTTAGGAAGAGATTTTGCACAAAGTAAGGAATACTCAGAGGAAACTGCAGCAATTATTGATGAAGAAACAAAGAAAATAGTAGATATTGCCTATGAAAAAGCAGAGGAAATTTTAAAAGCAAATATTGATAAACTTCACACAGTAGCAGGAATATTATTAGAAAAAGAAAAAATTGATGGAGAAGAATTTGACCAAATTTTTGGTTAAAAAATTAAGAAAGAAAAAGGATGCCAATGGAAAAAGAAAGAAGGCATCCTTTTTTTGTAGAAGTAGATTTAAAAAAAATAGTAACCCAAAACGTGAAAAAGTCGCGAAAACTGCTTGACAAATACTAGATGTAAATATAAAATCATACCATAAGGATATGAGGAGGAAACAAATGAAAAGTAAAGAAAAAAGAATGCTTGTAACTATTGCAATTATAGGAATTATCATCATTGCAAGTTTACTAATTTGGAAAAGTACAAATACCAAAGAAGAGTTACAACCAGAAAAAGAAGAGCAACAAAATACCATTACAGAAAAGTATGTTACTGTTTTAGAAAATGGTATGAAATTAAATAAAAGTGATAAATTAAATCAAACACGAAGCTTAAATGGAATAGAGATAAGTGAAATTCAATTAACCTATCAAGATGGACAATCGGTTATACTAGCAACAGTTAGAAACACAACGAATAATGATATAGATTTAACACCAGTAAAAATAACATTATATGATGACCAAAACAATATATTAGAAGAAATAAATGGATTAATTTCTCCTGTAAAAAAAGGTGAAAGTGTACAACTAAATATGGGAGTAGGAACAGATTATGCCAATGCCTATGATTTAAAAATAGAAATAATATAAGTAGAAATTTAAGGATTGCAAAAATAATGCAATCCTTACAAAGGATAAGGGGGGAAATATGAATACCAAAAAAACAAAAAACGTAAAATGGCATATTTCAACTGGTATTACATTATTAAGCCTTGTGCTTACGGTAGTTATATTACTTATTTTAGCAGGAATAGTAATTAATTTTACTTTAGGAGAACAAGGAATATTTAACCGTACCACAACAGCAAAACAAGAAGCAGAAATAAAAAATTATAAAGAGCAAATAGAAATAGCAAGAATTGATATTTCAAAAAAAAATAAAGGAACGGTAACATTAAAAGACCTAATTAATGAAATTTATGCACGAAACATAGTACCAGAAGGAAATATCGAGATACAATTAGATGAAGAAAGTGCAAAAGTAATTACTGTTGAAGGGTATGAGATTATTATAACAGGAGATAAAGAAGATGAAAGAGGAAAACTGATTATAGCACATAGCCCTAAAAATTGGACCAATGGGAATGTAACAATTACCATTAAGAATAACGTAATGGGAAATGATACAGTACAATATAGTTTAGATGAGAAAACATGGTTTGACTATAACGAGCCATTTGAAGTAAGTGAAAATATAACAGTATATGCATGTTTAGTAAATGAAAAAGGAAATAGAAGCTCTATTTCTAGTAGAAAAATTGCTAACATTGACAAATCAAAACCAGAACAATTTGTACCAAAAATAACCAAAACATCAAAAAGTATTGCCATAGATGCAAAACAAGCAAAAGATACAGAAGCAACAGATAAATATGGAAAAAGCGGAATTAAAGAAATATGGTATAGCATTGATGGGGGAGCATCATGGCAGACAAACATAAATCGAATTATTACGAATTATACATTTCAAAATTTACCACAAAATACAACGAATATAGTACAGGTAAAAGTAATTGATAATGCAGGAAATGAGACCATTACCCAAGCACAATCGGTAACCACCGATAGTGTTATGGTAGCAACTGGAAATATAACTGTATCAGAGCCTGTTTGGAATTCACAAAAAGCAAAAGTCATACTTACCAAAAAGGATACATTACCAGAAGAATTAGAGGTTCAATATCAAATAAATACATATGATGAAGACAAATGGGAAACAGGAACAATAGTACTCAATATAAATCATAATGACACTATATATGCAAGATTATGGGATGGAGTCAATGGAGGAAGTTATATAAGTTCTAAAATAGTAGATAACAAACCTCCAAAAGTAACATTAGAGCGTTGGAATCGTACGACGAATAGTATTGAAGTACGAGCATCTTCACAAGATGCAGAATATGGAATGCCAACTACTCCAAATTATGTATTTTATATTAAAAAAGACAGTGAGCCAGACAGTGCTTATCAGCAAAAACAAAGTGGAAGTTCAAGATATTGTACATTTACAGGATTAACACAAAATACAAACTATACACTAAAAGTAACCACACAGGATAAAGCAGGAAACATAGGAATAGCAACAATAACATCATTTACTAAGGATATTGATTCAGCAAGCGGAAATGTAAGCATATCAGCACCTAATTGGGATTCTACCACTAATAGAGCAAGTGTGACGATAACGAAAAAAAGTTATAGTTCTATAAGGGATTTTGAAGTTCAATATCAAGTAAATGGATATGCAGCGGGTGGTTGGAAAACAGGAACCACAGTAACAAACTTACATCATAATGATACAGTATATGTAAGATTATGGGATGGAGTTAGTGGAGGAAACTATGCAAGCTCTAAAATAGTAGATAGTAAACCACCAACAGTAACAGTAAATATTTCAAATGTACGTACAAATAGTTTTACCGCAACAGCAACTTCAAGTGACACACAATATGGAATGCCAAGTGCTCCAAATTATGTATTCTATATAAAAAAATATGGTGAACCAGACAGTGCTTATCAGCAAAAACAAAGTGGAACTTCAGCAGTTTGTACATATACAGGATTAGCACAAAATACAGGCTATATAGTAAAAGTAACAACACAAGATAAAGCAGGAAATATAGGAGAAGCAACAAAATCACAGTATACAGCAATAAAACCAAATAGTCCTAATATACAAATTGTAGGTGGTGCTCAACTACCAAATGGAGTTTATAGAACTGGTGTAACAATTAAAATTACCTATAGTGGAGGTAGTAGAACAACATATTGGTTAAGTGGAGCGACATCACTAGGAGAGACAACAATATCAAATGGTGGCACCTTTACCATTTCGAATGATGGTACAACAACAATACAAGCAAGAACATATGATAGTGCAGGAAATTACTCAGATACTACTACAATTAGTATCACAAAAGCAACAGTAGTAGCAGCAATTGGCTCAAACTATTATGCGACATTACAAAATGCTTTGAACGCTGTAGGAGAAGGAGAAGAAATTGATTTATTAACAAACGTAAGTGAAGACGTTTGGGCTCCACAAAACCGTAATTTCACATTAGACATGAATGGAAACACATTAACTGGGTCAATAAATGTCAATATGTTTTGTGGAATGCAAATATGGAATGGCTCAATAATAAGTTATGGAAAAACTTCAATTTATAGTTATGGTCTGTTGAATTTATACAATGTAAATATTAACAACTATGCACAGAGTGCTTCTGGAGTTACAGGAATATACTTAGATGGAGGAACAGTGGTTTTACATAGTGGGGTTATCACACAATATGACTTAGGAGGAGACAGAAATGCTACAGCAGTTACTGTTGGCGTTGGTGGAAGATTTGAAATGAAGAGTGGAAAAATACAGCACTTAAGTGATGATGCAAGAAATTATGATAATACAGGACCTGCTTTAAGATTGAATGGAGAAAGAAGAAGTACAGATCCACTAGCTAAAGCTGCAATATCTGGAGGAGAGATTTATTCAAAATATGGATGTGCCATTGGAAATTCTTTAGGAAAAGTATATATAGTAAATACAACTGTTACATCAGGTTCTACTATAAAAGGACAAGCGACCATTAGAAATTTCTCAGGATGGTCTGATGCAGAAGGAGGAACATGGACAATTCTTAGTACGGGTGCAGTTGTTAGAAATACAGCAGGAGGATATGCAATGTATAATAACCAGGGAACAGAAAAAATAGAACAACTTTCAAATGCGACTATAATAGGGACAGTAGGAACTTAACAAGATATACTTAAGATAAAAGGAAAATAGGAGGATAAAATGAAAAAGAACCAACCAATCAAAATTAGCCAAATGATAGATTCT
>CATLGL010000055.1 GCA_949935895.1 uncultured Clostridia bacterium | reverse complement strand
AACTTTTTCTAAAAGATTGATTTTTTAGAAAAATATAATTAAAATAAAATTAGTTATTAAAATATTAATTTTTTTCAAGTTATCAATCGGAAGGAAATCCGATTTACACAACTTTTACGATAGTCTCCAAAAAATGTAATAAAGTATTACATTTTCTGTTTTTTACTATTATCTATTTTTATTAAAATAATCTTCAAAATCTTCTTTTGAAATAGGTTTTGAATAGTAAAAGCCTTGTATCATATCGCATTTTAAATTTTTAACAAATTCTACTTGTTCTTTTGTTTCAACGCCTTCTACAATGGTTTTTACATCAAGACGATTTGCAAGAAACATAATATAGTTAATAATATTTTTATCACTATTTAAATCTGCTTTATCAACAAAAATCTTATCAATCTTAATAATATCAATTGGCATGTTTTGCAACATACTAAGAGAAGAATAACCAGTACCAAAATCGTCAATAGAAATAGTAAATCCTTTTTCCTTAATTGTATTTAGTATTTTTAAAATATCTATTTTTTCATCAATAGTAGCGCTTTCTGTGATTTCTAAATCAATGTAACGTCTATCGAGTTGATATTTATCGCAAATTGCAACATAAGTATCAATAAAATTTTCATTTACAAAATGTTCTTTTGAAACATTTATAGAAATAGTCGGTACATAACCATATTGTTTTTTCCAATTTGCCATATCTTTACATACTTGTTCAAAAATATATAAGTCAAGTTTGATAATAAATTTGTTTTTTTCAAATAAAGGAATAAATTTATTAGGAGGAATAATATTTCCATTTTTTTCCCAACGTATTAAAGCCTCTGCACCAATTAATTTTTCATTATGGGTAAGTGTTTTAGGTTGATATACTACTTTAAATTCATTATTTTTTAAAGCATCTTCCATGGAGGATTCAATTTTTTGTTCTTCAATCAATTTATTTTCAAGTAGTTCATCAAAAATATAGTAATTATCATGATATAACCCTTTTATTTTGGCTCGAGCCATATATGCTTTATCTAAAAGTTTATTGATATCTGTGTCTTCTGATTTAATTTTATAAACACCAATTGATAAATTGATATAAATAGATACATCATCAATATTTAAAGTTGATACTTCTGTAAATATTTTATTTAACAAATGTTCAATATTATTTTTATAACTAAATATAGTAGCAAAAACATCATTTGAAATTCTACAAGTAATATTGTTTGAAGGAAGAATAGTAGTTAACTTTTCTCCAAGTTTTTTTAGAATTTGATTGCAAAATTCATAACCATAAATAGTGTTAAGGGCTTTAAATTTATCGATATCAAGGGAAATAATATATTTAGTTTGCTCATCATTATTGTGTAAAAAAAGGCTACCATTTTCTTTAAAATAAGAGTCATTACCAAGAAAAGTTATAGGGTCAATGTATGCAATTTTATATAATTTATGATTTTTCTTTTGGTTTGAAAGATCAATATAGATACAGATGCCAATAATAATAAGAATAATAAATAAACATGCTAAAAGAGAAAGAGTTATAAAAGTAGTAAGTTCCTTGGCAATGGTATCATCAGGAGCAAGGCTAACAACGTACCAATCATTTACATTTAATTTTTCATAGTGAATAAAGTAAGTACTTTTATCAAATTTTATATCAAAAGTCCCAACTTGCTTATTTCTTATATTTTCCGCCATTAAATCAAGTTTAGCAAGGCTTTCTTCACTTGTTAATTGATACTTTTCTTTAAGATAATGGTATAAATTAACATTATTTTGGTTTATATCGCTAAATGAATCAATTAGGATAGAGCCAGAGTTATTAATTAGATAAGTACCGCCTTTACCATGAAACAATCTTCTTAATAAAATTTCTTTGTAATCTTCTGTGTTAACAGTAGCAAATAATACCAAATTTTTTCTATTTAAAGTAAAAGTTTTTGAGTAGATGTTTACTTGGTTATTAGATACAGTACTTGGTCTATTTTCAGACAAATAAACGGTGCTTTGATTAAAAAATTCTTGCATATTAGGATAATTTTCCACGATATGACCATCGCTTGTCATACCATTTCCTTGCTTGTCTAAAATGACTAATCTTGTAAAATGGTAATCTTCTAAATCATTTCGATAACGATTAAAAATGTCATCTGCTGTTTTGAAATAGCCACTATTGATAGAATCTACCATTATTTCAACAAATTTTTTTTGATCAGTAATAGAAAGATTTAATTGAGCAGTTGTTTGTTCACTAAGTTCAGTAATATTATTATAAACATTTTTATAAGTAAGATTTTTTACAAATCTAATTCCTAGATAAGATAATACTAATAGAATAATAAACAGGGGAAGAATCCATTGAATATGTAATTTGTATCGTTGTATTTGATGTTTGTTTCTTTTTTTCATAATTAATTTATCATCCAATAAAAAAATCTGGATGATTCCTCCTTTTTCTATTTTATATCATATTTTTAACAGGGGGAATTATTTTTTAACTTTGTGTAAAAATGATATATATATTGTATATAATAAAACATAAAATTTTTCAATCCTTTTTTTAAATTTTTATTTCAAAATAATGGAAATAGAAAGAAGAATTGATATAGTGAAACCAAACAAATTTAAAAAAATAAAAAACTATTGATAAACTGAAAATAAAAAACAAAGCATTGGTTATGTAGTATTACATGAATTTTACTATTTAAAATATAAAACGCTTATTGTTCATATAATGTAAGCTTGGTTGGGGTACTGTGATTCGAACACAGGAATGTCGGAGTCAGAGTCCGATGCCTTACCGCTTGGCGATACCCCAATATAAAGTTCTTATTTATCTTAACACAGATTGAATAAAAATTCTAGTATTTATTAAAAAAAATAGTGCAGTCTTGGAATAATTTATCAATAAGAGAACATACTGTATACAAAATAAGTTGAAGGAGGAAATAGTATGAAGGATTATTTAGGCATTAGCAGAATTCACGCGATGGAGGTATTAGATTCTAGAGGAAATCCGACAATACAAGTGGAGGTTGTAACAGAAGGTGGATTTTGTGGTGTAAGTATGGTACCATCAGGAGCATCAACAGGAAGTTTTGAAGCAGTTGAGCTTCGTGATGGAGATAAAGAACGATATTTTGGAAAAGGTGTATTACAGGCAGTTGAAAATGTAAACAAAAAAATAGCAAAAGAATTAGAAGGAATCAATGTATATGAACAACAGAAAATTGATAAGATGTTATTAGAACTAGATGGTACACCAAATAAATCAAAATTAGGTGCAAATGCAACTCTTGGAGTTTCTCTTGCTGTTGCAAAAGCAGCTAGTAATTCTTTAGGAATGAGTTTATATAATTATATAGGAGGGGTTAATGCAAATCGTTTGCCTCATCCTATGATGAATATATTAAATGGAGGAAAGCATTCAGATAATAATATTAACATTCAAGAGTTCATGATTATACCAGTAGGTGCAACAACTTTTCAGGAGGCTTTACAAATGGGAGTTACAGTATATCACAATTTAAAGAAGGTGCTAAAGCAAAATGGATATAGTGTAGCAGTAGGAGATGAAGGCGGATTTGCTCCTAATTTGAAGGAGGAAAAAGAAGCCTTGAATATGATTGTAGAAGCCATTAAAAAATCTGGTTTTAAACCAAAAGAAGATATTGCACTAGCACTTGATATGGCAAGTACAGAAATGTATGAAGAAGCAAAAAAAGTAGGGAAAGAAGGATATTATTTTTGGAAAACAGATGTATTTAAAACCAAAGATGAAATGATAGACTACATTATTGAACTTACAAATGAATATCCAATTATTTCAGTTGAAGATGGACTAGCAGAAGAAGACTGGGAAGCATGGAAGGTATTAACAGAGAAAATTCGGAGATAAGGTTCAATTGGTAGGAGATGACTTATTTGTTACAAATATGGAACGATTACAAAAAGGAATTAACCAAAATGTAGCAAATAGTATTTTAATTAAACCAAATCAAATAGGAACATTAACAGAAACACTAGATGCTATTGAACTTGCAAAACAAAACGGGTATAAAGCAGTAGTATCACATCGTTCGGGAGAAACAGAGGATACAACAATTGCTGATATTGTTGTTGCTACCAATAGCGGACAAATAAAAACAGGAGCACCATGTAGAACAGATCGTGTTGCAAAATATAATCGATTGTTGAATATTGAAGAGGAATTAAATGATACAGCAACTTATTAAGAATAAATAATAGTTGAACAAATAAAAACAGTGGGTTTTAAAGAGGGTAGAAATTCACTGTTTTTTATGTTATGATAAGGGAAATAAAATAAAGAAGAGGGGAAAATGAACAAAGAAGAGTTATTAAAAAATTACCAAAAAGAAGAAGATAGATTACTTGTAGCTAAAATGCTAGATAAAATAACACTTTGCAAGAAACGAAATAAGTTACAGCATACAGACTTTTTAAATGAAAGGGAGAAGCATATATTACAAAAGGCATTACATCAAATAAATATACAAAATTATACTATATATGGTGGGGTTAAAGAAGCCCAAAGACAACTTATTGTATTTTATCCAGAAAACTGGAGCCAAGAGATTGTAAAGAAAAACTATGATATGTTCATAAAAGTGATTCGTATTATTTTACCAAATGATTTAAAAGGAAGTTATACTCATAAAGACTATCTAGGTGGACTTATGAAATTAGGTTTAAAACGAGAAAAAATAGGAGACATTGTAGTATGGGAAAAGGGAGCAGATATTATTACATTAAGCGAAGTGTATTTATTTTTAGAGCAGCATCTTAAAACACTAACAAGATTTCAAAAAGCCCAAATAATAATAACTAGTCTTGCAGACTTACACCAAGCAAATCTTCAAAAACAAGAAATAGAAATAACAGTATCCTCTATGAGACTAGATAATATAGTTTCTGAACTTGCTAAAACTTCAAGAAGTAAGGCAGAAGAAATAATTAGACAAGAAAGAGTAGTGCTAAATTATGAAGCAGCTATAAAGGTTGCAAAAATAGTAAAAATAGGAGATAAGCTTACTATTCGAGGAAAAGGTAAATTTGAAATTAAAGAGCAAGTTGGTAGGACTAAAAAGGAACGAATTATATTAAAAATAGAAAAATACATATAAGAGGGCTTGCAATCTTAGAAAAACGTGATATAATATAAAAGCTGATTTTAGTCATTGTTGAAATTTTAATTTTGTAATAATGATTAGTACTTTGAAATAAAAGCGAGAAAGGATGAAAAAAATGAGTATAAAAATTGAAAAGACAGACAAAAAAGATGAAGTAAAACTAGAATTTACAATCGAAGCAGAAAAATTTGATGAAGCAATGAAAAAAGTATATTTAAAAAGTGCAAAGTATTTTAATATTCCAGGATTCAGAAAAGGAAAAGCACCAATGCAAATAGTAGAAAGGTATTATGGAGATGAAATTTTTTATGAAGATACTTTTAATGAAGTAGTACCAGAAGTATACGAAAAAGAATTAAAAGAAAATAATATAGAAGCAGTTAGTCGTCCAGATATTGATGTAAAGCAAATAGGAAAAGGACAAGACTTAATATTTACAGCAATTGTTCAAACTAAACCAGAGGTAAAACTTGGAAAATATAAAGGTATAGAAATAAAAAAAATAGAGTATAATGTATCTGATGAAGATGTTAATCATGAATTAGGACATATGCAAGAAAAAAATGCAAGACTAGTAACAGTAGAAGATAGAGAGGTACAAAAAGATGATACAACAGTAATTGATTTTGAAGGCTTTGTAGATGGAAAAGCATTTGAAGGAGGAAAAGCTGAAAATCATGAATTAGTGATAGGAAGTAACACATTTATTCCAGGATTTGAAGAGCAAATTATTGGAATGAAACCAGAAGAAGAAAAAGAGATTAAAGTAAAATTTCCTGATGATTACTTTTCTAATGAACTAAAAGGAAAAGATGCTATATTTAAAGTAAAATTACATGAAATCAAGAAAAAAGAATTACCAATATTAGATGATGAATTTGCAAAAGATGTTAGTGAGTTTGACACATTAGAAGAATTGAAGAAAAGTATAAAAGAA
The DNA here is from genome assembly GCA_949935895.1 of uncultured Clostridia bacterium. Classification (GTDB taxonomy): domain Bacteria; phylum Bacillota; class Clostridia; order TANB77; family CAG-508; genus RGIG8482. The sequence continues at coordinate 4,114 of CATLGL010000055.1, read as the reverse complement.
AAATTAGAAGATGAAAATAAAAAGAAGGAGAAATATGAAACAGAAGAAGCAGCAGTAAAGGCAGTTTGTGACAATATAGAAATTGAAATTCCATCAGGAATGATTGAAACAGAAGTTGATAATATGACTAAAGAAATTGAACAACGACTAGCTTACCAAGGAATGAAATTAGAACATTATTTACAAATGATTGGTAAATCAGAAGAAGACTTTAGAAAAGACTATGAAGAGCAAGCAAAAACATCCGTAAAAAATCGTTTAGTATTAGAAGCAATTATAAAAGAAGAAAAGATTGAGCCATCTCAAGAGCAAATAGATGCTAAAATAAAAGAAATGGCAGAATTATACGGTAAAAAAGAAGAAGAATTAAAAGAAAATGAAGGATTTATCAAGTATATTAAAGCTTCAATGGAAAATGAAAAAGTAGTAGAGTTTATAGTAGAAAATGCAAAAATAAAATAAAGAAAAAAGGGAAGTTAGGGGAAGTAAAAAAGTAGTTTTGACAACCTCTAACTTTTATGATATAAAATAATAAAATTAAGAGGAGGAAATATTATGTTAGAACAAAATAGTTTAGTTCCATATGTTATTGAACAAACCAATAAAGGAGAAAGGTCATACGATATATTCTCAAGATTATTAAAGGATAGAATTATTTTTATGGGAGAAGATGTGAATCCAACTTCAGCAAGTCTAGTAATTGCACAATTATTATTTTTAGAGTCAGAAGACCCAGATAAAGAAATCTTTTTATATATCAATTCACCAGGAGGCTCTATTACAGATGGTATGGCAATTGTAGATACAATGAATTATATTAAATGCCCAGTTTCTACTATTTGTGTAGGAATGGCAGCTAGTATGGGAGCAGTTTTACTTGCCTGTGGAGAAAAAGGAAAACGTTTTGCGCTTCCAAATGCTGAAATTTTAATTCATCAACCACTAATTGGAGGACATGGAATTTCAGGGCAAGCAACTGAAATTAAGATTCATGCAGACCATATGGTAAGAACAAGAGAAAAATTAAATAAAATTTTAAGTGATAGAACAGGTCAAACATTAGAAACCATTGAAAAGGATACAGAAAGAGATAATTATATGACAGCAGAAGAGGCTTTAAAATATGGACTAATTGATGGAATTATGGATAGAAAAACAAAAGAATAATATGACAGATATCATATGAAAGGAATGAAACTAATGGCGAAAAACCAAAATGAGAAAAATATCAAATGCTCCTTTTGTGGAAAAGCGCAAGATAGTGTAAAAAGGATTGTAGCAGGACCTGGAGTATATATTTGTGATGAATGTATTTCACTATGTAAAAATATTATAGAGGAGGACTATATTTTAGAAGAAGAAGCAGGATATACTATTGATGAAGTAACCACCCTCCCTAAACCAGAAGAAATTAAGAAAACACTAGATGAATATGTAATTGGGCAAGAAGAGGCCAAAAGAACATTATCGGTTGCAGTGTATAATCACTACAAAAGAATCAATACAGAGGATGAAATTAGTGATGTGGAAATTCAAAAAAGTAATGTATTATTATTGGGTCCAACAGGATGCGGAAAAACAATGCTTGCTCAAACATTAGCAAGAATCTTAAATGTACCATTTGCCATAGCAGATGCTACTACATTAACAGAAGCAGGCTATGTAGGAGAAGATGTTGAAAATATTTTGTTAAAACTAATTCAAGCAGCAGATTATGATATTGAAAAAGCTCAAAAAGGAATTATTTATATTGACGAAATTGATAAAATTTCAAGAAAATCTGAAAATCCTTCTATTACAAGAGATGTAAGCGGAGAAGGAGTACAGCAAGCACTTTTGAAAATTGTAGAAGGAACAGTAGCATCTGTTCCACCACAAGGAGGAAGAAAACATCCACATCAAGAATTTTTACAAATTGATACAGCAAATATTTTATTTATTTGTGGAGGTGCTTTTGAAGGATTAGACAAAATTATAGAGGAAAGAATTGGTAAGAAAACCATCGGTTTTGGTGCTAAAATTGAAAGTAAAAAAGAAATTGATAAATCTGCTATATATGAACAACTATTACCACAGGATTTATTAAAATTTGGATTAATTCCAGAATTTGTAGGAAGATTACCAATTATTGCTACATTAAGAGAACTAGATAGGAAAGCTTTAGTACGTATTGTAACAGAACCAAAAAATGCTTTAGTAAAACAATATAAAAAGTTATTAGAGTTAGACGATGTACAATTAGAATTTGAACAAGAAGCGTTAAATATAATAGTAGATAAAGCAATTGAAAGAAATACAGGTGCAAGAGGCTTACGCTCCATTATTGAAGATATTATGAGAGATATTATGTTTGATGTACCTTCTAATCCTAAAATAGAAAAATGCATTATAAAAAAAGAAACAGTTGAAAATGGAGAACCACCAGAACTTATTATGAACGAAAAAAAAGTAGCAAAAAAACATATCAAAAAGAAGAAAATTGTACCAAATAGTAATTCAGAAACAGCATAAAAAAGCCCCCAGAAGACGAATAGAGTATTGTCCTTCTGGGGGTTTGAGCCTTTAATGAAAGGCTACTGTTATAGTTGCCACGATATATATACTTCCCAACAGCAAGATAATCAATGCAAGTTGGAATAGATGAAAGCAATCTAGTGCAATATATGCCAGTATCAATGTAATGGCTAACTGCATAAATGCTTTTATCTCCATGTAGCGTGACAACTGACGACGATATTTGTATGAGATTTTGTTCTCATACTGGCATAAATTCCGTAAAGTGCTAATACGGTAATTTAAAAGCAATATAGTGAAAAATAATACAATCACTATTGCTATAAGGAAAAAAACTTTTGTCGTCATGCTTGTACCTCCATAGAACTTGTTCATTGTTACAATATTATTATACAAAATTCGACATATTGTGTCAAGAATACAAATTGATAGAGATACATCAAAAAATAGACTAAAATAAGAAAAATAAGAAATTATTAAAAAAGTAGTGCAAATTTAAAAGAATATATGATAGAATAAGAAACAATAAAATATAATTTTAGGGAGAGTGTATATTAAGTGGAGGACATTAAGTATAAAAGAGTATTATTAAAATTAAGTGGAGAAGCATTAGCAGGAGACAGGAAAACAGGTATTGATGCAGATACAGTGGGAAATATTTGTGACCAAGTCAAAAACTTAACACAATTAGGAGTAGAGGTAGCAATTGTTGTAGGTGGAGGAAACTTCTGGAGAGGAAAATATGGTCATCAAATGGAAAGAACTACATCAGATTATATGGGAATGCTTGCAACAACAATGAATGCATTGGCACTTCAAGATGCTTTAGAAGCAAGAGAATTAAAAACAAGGGTACAAACAGCAATTGAAATGAGACAAATTGCTGAGCCATATATTCGCAGAAAAGCAGTAAAACATTTAGAAAGAGGAAGAGTAGTAATATTTGCCTGTGGAACAGGAAATCCTTTCTTTTCAACAGATACAGGTGCAGCACTTCGTGCAGCAGAGATTAATGCAGAAGTTATTTTGCTTGCAAAAACAATTGATGGAGTGTATTCAGCAGATCCTAAAATAGATAAAAATGCAATAAAGTATGATGAAATTTCATATACAGATATTTTAACAAAAGACTTAAAAGTAATGGATTCGACAGCAACAGCACTTTGTAGAGATAATCAAATTCCACTTATGGTATTTGGAATTGATAAACCAGAAAATATGATTAAGATTGTAAAAGGTGAAAAAATAGGAACTATTGTAAAATAGGAAAGATAAAGAATAAGATGTTAAATAAAAATACATGCAATGCGTAAAAAGAAATGATAAAAATAATATAAAAGGAGAGAATTAGTCATGGATTATAAAATGATTGAAGAAAAAATGGAAAAATCAATTAATGTTTTTGCAGAAAACTTAGCAGCAGTAAGAGCAGGAAGAGCAAACCCTGCTATTTTAAATAAAGTAAAGGTAGATTATTATGGAGTAGAAACACCAATTAGCCAAGTAGCAGGAATTTCTGTTCCAGAAGCAAGACTTATTGTAATTCAGCCATGGGATGCAAGTATATTAAAAGAAATTGAAAGAGCAATTTTAGCATCTG
>CATLGL010000054.1 GCA_949935895.1 uncultured Clostridia bacterium | reverse complement strand
GTTAGTTGTTGGTATTTATGTAAAAGATATTGAAACTTTCTCTTCTGCTGAAAAAGCTGGTATTAAAATTGGAGATGTCATTATAGCAGCAGATGGAAAAACCGTTTCTACTATGGACGAATTGAATGAAATTAAAAATTCTCACAAAATTGGCGATACCATTGAAATAAAACTAAATCGAAATGGTTCTGAAATGACAGTATCTGTCACATTAGCAGAACAACCATAATAAAAACGAACTATTATGAAGTGAACTTTTCGGAGTTCACTTCAAACAGTTCGTTTTTATTTAAATATCACCAATTATCATCTCTATCGAAATGATAATTTTATACTTACTAAATCTTCACGTCTAGTTCACAAAATAGACAAAATTATTTTATAGAATAAGAGCATGAAAAGTATAAGTAAAGAAATAAAACTTTCCTTATATTTAAAACATCCCCTTTTATTTTCAAAAAGACGGCTAGTAAAAACTAGTCGTCTTTTTACATATCACATTATTTCCATTTCATATTAAGATAAAACTATGTGAGAATATATTGTAATTAAAATACTATTACATCCATCTCATCTGTAAAATTGGCATTTCCATATGGATAAATAATATATAATTTATTATCTGGTCCTAACATATAATTATCTGTATTTTCTATTTTATAAATATTACTTGTTAAATCTCTTGTATACACATTATACCCCAAATGTTTCAAATTTTCCACTTCCTTGTTAGCAAGTTCTACTTGACTTATAATGGTATCCTCTACATTTTGCTTGTTTAAGCCCTTAATTTCTAAAATTTGATTTAATGTCATTTCTTCATTTGTACTTAAATTATAGTTATATGTTTGAATAATAATTCTTTGAGGATTGTTTCCTTCTTTTAGAGTTGAACGAATTACTAATGATAAAATATTGGTATTTACATATGCCATATAATCAATATTGTAAATCGTATTTTGTGTTGCGTTTTTTATGATGTCATTTGCCTTGTCTACAAAAAGTGATTGGATTTTATTATTAAATTGTTCTACTGATGTATTATTAGAAATGTTAATAATAGGAATATTTAAATCAATATCATATTTATTATCAACAACACGTTTTGTTGATACGACTGTATAAATAATGTCTTTATCCCTAATTGTTTTTGTAATTCCTAATGTATTGATATTAGAAGCCTGATAATCTAATCGATTTTCAAATAATGTTTTAAAATTTCCGTGCTAATTTCCTATTTTCTTCTGTTACGGCTGTTGGATTTTTTATGGTATTATCAGATTGTTGATCCTTTGGCACAAATTGAAAATACACTGCACCTACAATAGCAATGATACATATCAAAATAATAATTGTAAAGCAAATTGTTCGAATACTTATTTTCATCATTTCTCCACCTCTCCTTGTTTCTTATTCGATTATAACATGGATTATCTCAAAATGTAAACAAATTCTTAGATAAAACTTGACTTTTTCTCTAATTTGTATTAGAATAATTACGCATTATATGTTAAAAGTTAAAAATAGACTTCTCCCCGGTAGTTTATTTGGTATTTTTAACAAAAAATGATATAAAATATGAATGGAGGGTATTTATTACCATGAATAATACAACATATAGTATAAAAAAAGATGAAATTGAAAGAAAATGGTATATTATTGATGCTAGTGAAAAACCGTTAGGTAGAGTTGCAACAGAAGCTGCCAAATTATTAAGAGGAAAACACAAACCAACCTATACACCTAATTTAGATGTTGGTGATCATGTTATTATTCTTAATTGTTCTAAAGTAATTTTAACAGGACACAAATTAGATCAAAAAGTATATAGACGTCACTCAGGATACATTGGTGGAATGAAAGAAATTGTTGCAAGAGACTTACTTGCAAATAAACCTGAAAAAGCTATGATGCATGCTATAAAAGGTATGTTACCACATAATAGTTTAGGAAGACAAATGGTTAAAAAATTAAGATTATATGCTGGAGATGAGCATGAAAATGAAGCTCAAAAACCAGAAAAATGGGAATTCTAGAAAGGTTAAGGAGGAAAATTAAATGCCTAAAGCAAAAAAAGAAAAAATGATGTTCTATGGTACAGGTAGAAGAAAAAGTTCAATTGCAAGAGTTCGTTTAGTAGAAGGAACTGGATCAATTACTATAAATAATAAAAATATTGATGAATATTTTGGTTTAGAAACCTTAAAAGTAATTGTAAGACAACCATTAACCGTTACAAATACATTATCTAAATATGATGTTATTTGCAAAGTAGTAGGTGGTGGATATACAGGTCAAGCAGGAGCAATTCGTCATGGCATTGCAAGAGCATTAAATGAAGCAAATACCGAATATAGACCAGATTTAAAATCAAATGGATTTTTAACAAGAGATCCTCGTATGAAAGAAAGAAAAAAATACGGTCTTAAAAAAGCACGTCGTGCACCTCAATTTAGTAAGAGATAAAAACAAGTTTTTTTTGGTGATAGGTTAAAAACCTATATACAAAGCAGTAATTTATTTAGATTACTGCTTTTTTATATCATTTTCTATAGAATAATTACCACACAATTTTTCTGTAAGAAAGCAAAAATACATACTTTAATATGTTTAGAACCGATAGTTTTGTGTTTTGATAATATGCATATTATATTTTTTCTGATTAGTACATTATTTTTACAAATCCTCTATCTTTTTTTTCTATTTTGTATTAAAATAGATTTTAGTGGGAAAATATTTTAGGAGGTTTTTTTATGATTAAAATTGCTTTTTTTGATACAAAAGAATATGACAAAAAATTATTTAATGAGTACAATAATAATTATAATTACGAAATTACTTATTTTGAATCTGTATTAACTGCTGAAACAGCTCCTCTTGCAAAGGGATTTGATGTTGTTTGCATTTTTGTACATGATAAAATAGACGAACAAACTTTTAAAATACTAGAAGAAGATGGTGTAAAATTAGTTGCTCTTCGTTGTGCTGGTTTTAATAATGTTGATTTAGAACATAAAGGTAATATTAGAGTAGTTCGTGTTCCTCAATATTCCCCATATGCTGTTGCAGAACACGCTGTTGCTTTGCTTTTAAACATTACTAGAAAACTTTATAAATCTTATCAACGTACTAGGAAATATAATTTTACTTTAGACGGCCTATTAGGATTTGATATTCATGGAAAAACAGTTGGTGTCATTGGTACAGGTAGAATTGGAAAAGTCTTTATCCAAATCATGAAAGGATTTGGTACAAATGTTATTGCTTACGATTTATTTAAAGATGAAGTAGCTAGTCATGAAATTGGTTTTGAATATGTTTCTTTAGATGAATTATATGCAAAATCTGACATTATTTCTTTACATTGTCCTTTAACTGCTGAAACAGAAAATATTATCAATGCTCAAAGCATCAAAAAGATGAAGGATGGTGTTGTTTTAATCAATTGTAGTAGAGGAAAACTAATTGATACTAATAGTCTTATTAAGGAAATGGAAACTGGCAAAATTGGAGGCGTTGGTCTTGATGTATATGAAGACGAAGATGAATTTTTCTTAAGAGATATGACAAATTCTTATAAAAGAGATAAAAATTTATCCATTTTACTATCTATGCCAAATCTAATTATTACTTCTCATCAGGCCTTCTTTACTTCAGAAGCATTAAATAAAATTGCAAATGATACATGTGAAAATATAAAACATATCTTTGATGGAACAGAATGTATGAATGAATTAAAATAGATAAAAAATAAGTTCTCTAATTTTTAAAAATTAGAGAACTTATTTTTTACATTTTTCTAAATACTCCACCAACTTTTCCAAGAATTTTGCAATCTGGCACAATAATTGGATCCATTGTAGAATTTTCTGGTTGTAAACGAATGTAATCTTTTTCCTTATAAAAAGTTTTTACAGTTGCTTCATCCTCAATAAGTGCTACTACAATTTCTCCATTATTTGCATTTTCTTGTCTTTTTACTAAAATATAATCTCCATCTAAAATTCCTGCTTCTATCATACTTTCACCACGAACAGTAAGCATAAAAGATTCTGTATTTCCTACAAAATCAATTGGAATAGGAAATGTATCTGTTATGTTTTCTACCGCTAAAATTGGGGCTCCTGCTGTAATTTTTCCAATTACTGGTACTTCAACCATCTCTTTTCCAGAATAAAATTCCTTCATCATTTCTTGCTTCTTATTTTGCTCTAGTCCACCTTTTAATAGCTTTAGAGTTCTTCCCTTTTGTGATTCTTTTTTAATATAACCTTTTTCCTCTAATTTTGCAAGATAGCCATGTACAGTTGCTGTTGACTTTAATCCCACTGCTTTTCCGATTTCTCTTACCGATGGTGGATAACTATTTAATGCTATTTGTTTTTCAATAAATTTTAATATCGCTTTTTCCCTTTTATTCAATTCATTTGGATCTTTTTTCTTCAAACCAAATCACTCCCTTTTTCTATTTGTCACTATGGTATCACAAAAAAAAGAAAAAGTCAAACAAAAGTTTGAACTTTTTCAAAAAATGTTTTTATATGTTAAATTATCTTTTATGCACTAAAGTTAAGTATAAACTAAACAATTACTTTTTTTAATCACACACCTTTCTTCTTCTAGTCATCTATTGGCCTTATTTCATATAGCATTGCTGGAAAAGAATTCGTTCCACTTGATGATATCTTGATTTTACTAGCCTTTTGTGGAATTGTTATTATCATACTATTTTTAGTATTGTTTAATAATATTTTTGCTATTTCAGTATCATTCTCATCATAGAAATACATGTCCATTCCTGTATTTCCCGCATATATTTGATATGTTACTTCTATATCACTGTCTATCATTTCTTCTGCAATATATATATACTTTTCTTTTGGGTGATTTACTCCTTTTGTTTTATCTCCATCATATGCCTCTTTTCCTAATGCATCACTTGGTAAACTTATTTCTCCTTGTATTTGGGAATAACAATCGGAATTTGCTTTCATTACACTTTTTGCTATAATCATAGTACTTTTGGGTTCAAATTCTCCATCATAAATTTTCCATGTTACTCCATTATCTTCACTATAATAATTTTCTAAGTTTTCATTTTTTTCATAAATAATCTTTATTTTAGCTCCTTCTACCCCATATGGTGTTAAAACAGGATATGCTTCATTTGTTTGTATGCTTGGGGCTATTGGCTTTAAGTTAGTAATATGTATTATTTTAGTTCTTTTTGTACCATTTGATGCTTCTACAGTAAATTGGTATCTTCCATTTTGTGTTACTTTATAGCTTACTTCATTTACATTCTCATCTTCTGTTTTATCTGGCTTTATTATTTTAGTAATTGTTCCTTCTTGAATTGTTGCTCTTAATAAAATAGTTACTTCGTTAATTCCTATTGTTTCATCACTTATTGTATAGGTAATAAGTGGCTTTGTTCCTATCTCTTCAACAATAACCTCATATTCTTTTGTAATAATATAATCGTAATTCTTATATTCTCCTATCAATTGTCCTTGCTCGTCTTTTCCTATTGTTATATCTTTTAATTTTTTAGGAAGTTCTTCTTCTAACTTTTCAGTCATTTCCATTTCACTATTTGTAATACATTCTGCTTGAATATCCAATATTGCAAATTCTATTTCTTCTTTTATTTGAAGTCTCTTTGTTTCATTTTTTGAACGTTTTGCCATATTAAATATTCCTTTTTCTCCTATTGTCAAATTTAGAGTAATAGCAGCTAGTAGCAATAGTAATATTATTGTAATCACAAGTGCCACTAATGTAATTCCTTTTTGAGATATTAAAACCTTATTTCTCATTCTCACTTTTCCTTTCATAACATTAATCTTCAACATTATTATATTTTGTATGACATTTAATGTCAATATTCATTTAAAAATAATTATGTAATAATTTTTCTAGGTGATAAAAATGATAAAAGAAAAACGAAAAATTTTAGGATACACTCAGCAAAAAATGGCCGACTTATTAAATATTAGCTTACGACAATATGTAAGAATTGATACAGAAGAAGACTTACCAAGAAGGGACATTTTAAAAGTACTAATTGATATTCTTAATTTATCAAATGAAGAAATTGGTCAATATATACGTTCTATTACTAAAGGAAAAAAATAAAAGAATCGATGTTTATTTTTATTCATCGATTCTAGATTTTTACCCCATAAGATTACTACATTTTTTATTTATTGTTCCCATTCAAATTCCCATTCTAAAAATTTAACACTATCGCCCTGCTTGATGCCTTTTTTCTTAAGTTCCTCCTCAATTCCTAATTGTCGAATCATTTTTTGAAAATAATGCATAGATTCATTATCGCCTATATTGATTCTTCCCATTAGTCTCTCAATTGCTGGTCCTTCTATAATATATTCTTCTCCTGTTTTAGTAATGTTATATTGATTTTTATCTTCTAATGTATATACCAGTTTTTCTTCTATTTCTACTAATTTTTCTTTTGGTAATTCTTTTAAAATTTCTATTACTCTATTCATTAGAGCACTAATTCCTTCTCCTGTTACCGCTGATATCTTAAATAATTCTATTTTTTCCTCTTTTACAAAATTCTCTAATTGTTCTAATAATGTTTTATCCTGCATAGCATCTAACTTATTTGCTACTATTATTTGTTTTCTAGCTGCTAATTTTTCACTATATGTTTTTAATTCTTGGTTAATTGTTTTAAAATCTTGTATTGGATTTCGTCCCTCCATGCCAGATACATCAATTACATGAAGTAATAATCTTGTTCTTTCAATATGTCTTAAAAATTGAATTCCAAGTCCAACTCCAGTACTTGCTCCTTCAATAATTCCTGGAATATCTGCAATGACAAAACTATCTCCATATATTGATTTTACTACTCCTAAATTAGGAATAATGGTAGTAAAATGATAATCCGCAATTTTAGGTTTTGCTGAAGTTACTCTTGAAAGGAAGGTCGATTTCCCAACATTTGGAAATCCAACTAATCCGAACATCTGCTAATAATTTTAGTTCTAGTATAATCTCTTTTTCTTGTCCTTTTTCTCCATCTTGTGAAAATCTTGGTGCTTGACGAGTTGAAGTAGCAAAATGTACATTCCCTTTTCCTCCTCTTCCTCCTAGAAGGACTAATTCCTTTTGATTTTTATTTGATAAATCAGCCAGTACACGTCCGTGTAACACTATCTTTTATAATAGTACCTTGTGGAACACCAATATACAAGTCTTCTCCCTTTTTTCCATAACAATTGTTTCCACTACCATTTTGCCCGTTCTCTGCTTTGAAATTCTTTTTATATCGAAAATCTAGTAATGTGTTAAGGTCTCTATCTACCACAAAATAAATGCTACCGTCCATTACCTCCATCTCCACCATCTGGACCACCTGATGCAACATATTTTTCTCTTCTAAAGGTTGCTGCTCCATTACCACCATTACCAGATTTAATTACAATTTTTGCATAATCTGTAAACATACTTTTCTCCTTCTAATATATTTCTACCCTTCTTTAAAATAGTCTAATTTCATTGCATTTTTTACTTTCTCCATAGTAATTTTTGCTTCTTTTCTTGCCTTTACTGTTCCTTCTATTAAAATCTCTTTCACAAGTTTTGGTCTTTCTTCATAATAATGTCTTTTTTCTTGAATTGGTGCTAAGTGTTCTACAATATTTTTAATTAGTTGCTTCTTGCAAGTAACACATCCTCTTTTCCCTTTTTTACATTCCTCACAAATTGCTTCTATTTCTTCCTTCGTACTAAATAGATTATGATAATAAGCCACCATACAAATATTAGGATTTCCTGGATCATCTTTTTTTATTCGATTCGGATCAGTTATCGCACTCATTACTTTTTTTACAATTTCCTCTTCATTATCTGCTAAATATATTGCGTTTCCTAAAGATTTTCCCATTTTCTCATTTCCATCTAATCCTTTTATTCTTTTATTTTCTCCTAAATATGCCTGTGGTTCTTTTAGGGTTTCCCCGTATATACTATTAAATTTTCTTACGATTTCTCTACATTGTTCGATTAGTGGTAATTGGTCCTCTCCAACTGGAATAAGGGTCGCATCAAATGCTGTAATATCAGCAGCTTGGCTTACTGGATACCCTAAAAATCCATAGGTAACACTTTCTCCAAATATCTCTCTTTTTTGAGCAATTTCTGTTTTTACCGTTGGATTTCTTTCTAGTCTTGCTATTGTAACTAAGTTAGAATAAAATACTGTTAGTTCTGCAATTTCTGGTATCATTGATTGTAAAAAAAAGGTTACTTTATTAGGATCAATTCCTACAGCTAATTCGTCCATTACAATTTCTTTTACATTATTTTTTACTTTTTCTGGATTTGCAAAATTATCTGTTAATGCTTGCACATCCGCAACTTCTATAAATGTTTCATATATTTGTTGTAATTTAACTCGATTTTGTAATGATCCAAAATAATGTCCAATATGTAATTTTCCTGTTGGTCTATCGCCAGTTAATATTCTTTTTGTATCCATAACTCTCCTATTCCTTTCTTTTTAATATTTTTATTATACTGTATTTTATAAAAAAATACAACTCTACTAAAAAAATAGAGTTGTATCATTATTCTATTTTGCACTTACTGTATCAGAAACAGGATAAACACTTACTTTCTTTTTATCCTTACCTAATCTTTCAAATTTTACAGTTCCATCTACTAATGCATATAATGTATCGTCACTACCTTTTCCTACGTTTGTTCCTGGATGTATATGGGTTCCTCTTTGTCTCATTAGTATATTTCCTGCTAATACGAATTGACCATCTGCACGTTTTATACCAAGACGTTTTGACTCACTGTCTCTTCCATTTTTAACACTACCTTGACCTTTCTTATGAGCCATGTTCTTTCACTCCTTCCATTGGTTACGTTTTTTATTTTTGTTATTACTCTTCTACTTTTGCTTCTGCTGTTTTGGTTGTAGCTTTTTTTGCTGCTGGTTTTTTAATTGCTGTAATTTCAACCTTTGTATATGGTTGTCTGTGTCCTTGTTTTCTTTTATAATTCTTCTTTGCTTTATATTTGAAAACAATAATTTTTTTTGCTTTTCCGTGTGCTAATACTTTTCCTTCCACTTTGATATCTTGTACATAAGGGGTTCCGATTTCAACTTTTTCTCCATCAGCTACCAAAACAACATTATCGAATGTTACTTTTTTTCCTTCTTCTACATCAAGCTTTTCAAAAAATACAACATCACCTTCAACTACTTTGTATTGTTTTCCACAACTTTCAATTACTGCGTACATTCTATGTACACCTCCCTTTTTTGTATACTCGCTAATCCTAAATTTTAGGTAGTTAAATTTAATTAACCTTTATATACCTTAATTAAGCGGATTACAGATAAGTATTTTATCATATATATTTCTATTTGTCAAACATTTTTTTAGGGAATTGTTTATGTCTTTTTGTAAAATTTTCTTGACAGTAATTGATACATATGATAGTATAGCATATGGGAGTTAAAACCATTGGGCAATGAATACTACTAAAAAAAGAAGGAGGTGAAACCCAATGGAAAATCTGAAAAATACTAGTTATATCATTCAATTGCTAACAGAAATTCAAAAAACGACTATTGTTTTGTCTCAAAATCAAACTATTCTGTTTGATGAATTTAAAGCTTTAAATGAAAAAGTTGATAACCTTGACAAGAAAATTGATGATAGTTATGCTAAGCTTGATAAAAAAATCGATGATATTTATACCGAACTTGATAAGAAGATCAATGATAACTATGCCAAACTCAATAAGAAAATTGATGATTGCTATGCCAAGCTTGATAAAAAAATCGATGATATTTATACCGAACTTGATAAGAAAATCAATGATAACTATGCCAGGCTCGATAAGAAAATTGATGATTGCTATGCCAAGCTTGATAAAAAAATCGATGATATTTATACCGAACTTGATAAGAAAATCAATGATAACTATGCCAAACTCGATAAGAAAATTGATGATTGCTATGCCAAAATTGATTTAAATAGACGAGCCATTTTTCGAATTGAAAATATCCTTTCTCTTATTCAAAAAGATGTCAAAGATTTAAGAACTGATATTGATACTGTATATGATTTAGAAAAAGATTCTCGTCAAAAATTAAAACACTTACTTTAATAAAATTAAGACACTTACTACTAGTAAAAACTAGTAGTAAGTGTCTTAATCTATTTTTTTCTAATTTTTATACTTTTCGTTTCATTTGTTTTATCTTTTCTTTTT
>CATLGL010000053.1 GCA_949935895.1 uncultured Clostridia bacterium | reverse complement strand
TCAATTTACAATTTTTGAAAGTGAGGTAAAAAATGACTATAAATCTTGAATGTTAATATGCATTGCTTGTAGCAACGGACTATTCTTTATATAATAGTTTGTAAAGAAAGGAGTTGTTCTAAAATGTTAAAAGAGAACATTAAATCAATAAGAAAATCAAGAGGACTTTCACAAGAAGAACTTGCTATCAAATTAAATGTAGTAAGACAAACAATTTCTAAATGGGAGCAAGGATTATCAGTTCCTGATGCTGAAATGTTAATTTCTATATCAGAGGTACTTGAAATTCCGGTCAGTACTTTACTTGGAGAAAATATTTCAGAGTCTAAAGTAGATGATTTGAAAGCAATTTCTGAAAAATTAGAGATAATAAACTTACAACTATTGCAAAGGAAAAATACAAAGCGAAAAATAATTCATTGGCTATTGATTTCATTATGTGTAACTATAATTATAACTTTTATTGCTCTAATACTGTTAGATAGCCCATATTTAGGTTTTGATTATAGTAATCCTGAGAAGGCTGTTTTAGGAGTTGATTTTCATATATTTGAATGGTTATTTATCAGAGTATCACCAATTATTCTTATTGGAGCAATTGTTGGAATTGTTTTAACACGAAAAAAAGTATAAAATCGTTTTGCTTTTTTTATCATGTGTAGTACAAATTAAAAGAATGAAAAAATCATGAAGGACGTAAAGAAGGATTGGAAATATAATAGATAAGCAAAGTATTTGACATGTGAACTCTACTTATTTCAAGTATAAATATAGTTATTAAATATTTAGAAAGTTATAGTACATTTGATGATTGGGAATATAGAGATAATGAATTAAAATCTAAAACATCAAGAATAAAAATAACAGGCAATAAGAGGGATAAAAAGAAAGGATTTTATACAAGTAAAGAAATAAAACTAAAGTATCTATACAAAATGAAAAAAGTATGATAACATGTATTATATTACTAAACAAGAAAAGGAGAATTATTATGAAAAAAGTAGGTATCACAATATCAATTATTATTATAATAGCTCTTGTTATTATAGCAATTGTTATGATATTAGGAAATCGAGGAGAAGGTGAAAGTCAAGCAGGAATACAAATAGAAACACCACAACAAATGGAGGACATACTAAATAATATCAACACAAAACTTGCAAACACACTCCCACAATTAGAAACACGACCAATAGACATAACAGATGAATTTGCATTTACTTCAACAACAGGGTTACAATCAAACAATAATGTAGAAGCAGTTGTTGTTTCAGAGCCTTTTATAAATGCACAAGCATATTCTGCTGTAATGGTAAAAGTATCTGATAATGCCAATATAGAAGAAATGAAGCAAGAAATGATAAATGGCATTGATATGAGAAAATGGATTTGTGTGTCTGCACAAAAAGTATGGGTAACCAATTATAAAAACATTATTTTTCTAGTTATGGCAGACGAAGAATGGGGAAAACCAGTATACGATGAATTTAAACAAGCTGTAGGTGGCTCTGTAGGAAAAGAATTAGAAAAAACAGAAGAAATATAGGGGTGGCAAAGGTGCTTTTTTCGAGTATTAGTTTTTTGTATTATTTCTTACCATGTGTACTAACTATTTACTTTATTACCCCAACCAAGTATAAAAATAGCATATTATTACTAAGCTCCCTATTATTTTACTTTTATGGGGAGCCAATTTATATATTAGTTATGTTAGGAGCAATTGTATCAGCATATATACATGGAATTTTAATACAAAAATATCCAAAGTATAACAAAATATTTTTATTATCTTCTATCAGTATTAGCTTAATTGCATTAAGTTTATTTAAATATTCGGATTTCTTTATTGAGAGTATAAATGATATATTAAACACAAACATGAAGCCACTAAACTTAGTTTTACCAATAGGAATTTCTTTTTACACATTTCAGATATTAAGTTATGTCATTGATGTATATAAAGGAAATGTTAAAGCTCAGAAAAGCTTGATTAACTTAGCAACATATATTGCTTTATTTCCACAACTAATAGCAGGACCTATTGTACGTTATATTGATATAGAAAAAGAACTAACGAAAAGAAAACATTCTTATAAAACATTTTCGGAGGGAATAAGCCGATTTTGTATAGGAATTTCCAAAAAAGTGTTAATTGCAAATGCATTAGGAGAACTATGTCAATACTTTTTACAAACAAATAACAAAAGTGTAATATTTTATTGGATTTACGGAGTTGCATTCAGTCTTCAAATTTATTTTGATTTTTCGGCTTATTCTGACATGGCAATAGGACTTGGTAAGATATTTGGATTTCACTTTTTAGAGAATTTTAATTATCCATACATATCAAAAAGTATAACTGAATTTTGGAGAAGATGGCATATATCCTTAGGAGCATGGTTTAAAGATTATGTATATATACCTCTTGGCGGTAATAGAGTATCTAAAAAGAAACTAGTGAGGAATATTTTAATTGTATGGATGTTAACAGGACTTTGGCATGGTGCAAACTGGACATTCGTTTTATGGGGAGTGCTATTTGGTATATTACTAATAATAGAAAAATTATTTTTAAAACAACTACTAGAAAAAATACCAAAACTATTTCAACACATATATGTATTATGGGTAATTATTATTAGCTTTATCATATTTAATGCAAACAGTGTAAAAGAAGCAATTGTGCAAATAATAGGCTTATTTGGAGGAAATGGAGAACCAATTATCAATCAAGAAACCTTGTACTATTTGAAAAATTATTTTGTTATTTTAATAATAGCAGGTTTTGGTGCAACACCATTTTTAAAAAATATAATGACAAAATTAAAAGAAAAAATAAAAATTAAAAAAATAATTAATGTACTCCAACCAGTTATACTAGCAAGTTTATTATTATTAGTTACAGCATATTTAGTAGATAGTTCATATAATCCATTTTTATATTTTAGATTTTGATATAGGAGAAAAAGCAAGAAATGTCAGATAAAACAAGAGATATTGTAATAACCATTATGTTTGTTGTATTGATTAACTTATTCTTTTTTGCAAATCTATTAAAAAAGGATACAGAAATTTCAGTAACAGAAAGAAGAAAACTAGCACAGCTTCCCAACCTTACTCTAAAAACAGTATTAGATGGAACTTTTCGTAATCGATTTGAACAATATACTACAGACCAAATGATAAAAAGGGAAGAATTTAGAAAGCTAAAATCTGCAGCAGAAATATATTTATTTGGAAAAAAAGACCATCATGCAGTTTATCGCTATCAGGACAGTATAATAAAAATGGAATATCCATTAAATGAAAAATCTGTGTTATATATAAGTAAAAAAATAAATGAAATACAGAAAAATTATTTAAAAGATATGAAATGTTATTATGCAATAGTTCCAGATAAAAATTATTTTACAAAGGAACAAGAATATCTTCGTTTAGATTATGAAAAATTGCAACAAATAATGGCACAAAATATAGAACAGGTAGAATATATTAATATATTTGATTGTTTACAATTAGAAGATTACTATTTAACAGACATTCATTGGAGGCAAGAAAATTTACAAAAAGTTGTAGATAAAATAAGCAATAAAATGGGCTTTCAAAATCGATTAACAATTCCTTATGAAAAAGAGGAAATAATTGAATTTGATGGTGTATATGCAAAAGAAATTCCCTTTATAATGAAGAAAGACAAAATCAGTATTTTAACAAATGATATCCTTAAAAATGCAAAGGTATATCACTATGAAAATGGAAAAGAAACAAAAATATATGATAAACAAAAAATAGATAGTAATGATAAATATGACATATATCTATCAGGAAATACTCCGTTAATTACAATTACAAATCCCCATGCACAAACGCAAAAAGAATTGCTAGTGTTTAGAGATTCTTTTGCAAGTAGCCTAATTCCCTTATTTACAGAAGCTTATAGTAAAATTACATTAGTCGACATTAGATATATGAGAAGTAAAGACATAGAAAAATATATAGAATTGAAGGATCAAGAGGTATTATTTTTATATAGCACTTTAGTTATTAACCAGAGTAATGTATTAAAGTAAGACTAAGAAAAACTTAGTCCTAGTAATACTTTAGAGTATCTTGCAAAACATTAACAATGCAAGATAAATTATCATTACTATGATTAAACTCAAATGAATACTGATTTCTATCATCTTTTGAGACATCAATTGTAATGGTACCTAACTGTTTCATAAAATACCCCCCTTTTTCTTTTGCGTGAAAAAAGTATAACAAAAGAAAAAAGAGGTAGATTTTGAAAAAGAAGCAAATGGAAAGCGAGACAAATCAAATGCTCTGCGAGGAAGTACTTATGTTGACATGTGATTTGTCTCGTGGTATAAATTATTCAATTGAAATTAGAGGAAGATCCTTAATACTCGGATCATAGAGTGATTTTCCAGTATAAGAAAAACGAGAGCCATGGCAAGGGCAATCCCAAGTTTTTTCTAAATTATTCCAAGAGAGTTCGCATCCCAAATGAGAGCAAATAGGACGTAAACAATAATATTTTCCATTATTATCTCGGTAAATTCCAAGTTTGGTATTTTCTATTTCAACAATTTTACCTTCATTTTTAGCAATAGAAGCTAAAGTATCTTTTGGAATTTTAAATTTGTCTAAAATAAGTGAAGTAGTAGTTTGTTTTAGCATATTAACAAATTCCGTTCCATTTTTAATAGGATTAAATCGAGTAGATTTAAAAGTTTCAGAATAGGGATTATGATTACCCATAATCATATCTGCTATAATATTAGCAGCAACGTTAGAGGTTGTCATCCCCCATTTTTTAAAGCCAGTTGCTACATACATATGAGGCATTAAACTAGAAAATTCACCAATATAGGGAAGTTTGTCTAGAGAAATACAATCTTGTGTATTCCAATGATATAAAATTTTAGCATCAGGATATAATTGTTTTGCTCTATTTTCCAAATTGTGATAACAATTAGATAAATCTTCTTTACTTCCGTGTTTTATGATTAGAACCTCCCATAATCACCAATCTCTGATTACCAAAAGGTGTAGTCCTTAAAGAGCAAGTAGGAGAAGTTGTATTGATATACATCCCAGAAAATAAATTAGAATTTGTTGTGAAGCCAATTAAGTAAGAGGCTTCTTGGTACATTTTTAGAAAGTAAAATCCGAGGAGCATTGATAATTGGATAATGGCATGCTAGTACGACATATTTTGCATTTATCATATGGTGACTAGTTTTTACACAGTAAACATTTTCTTTTTTATCAATATCATAAACTTTAGTATTTTCATAGATTTGTCCATGGTTTTTTAAAATACAATTGGTTAAACCTTGTATATATTTTAAGGGATGGAATTGTGCTTGATTTGGAAATTTAATTCCAGCTAGAATTGAAAAAGGAAGAGAAGAGTCATGAACAAGCTCAGCACAAAAGCCAAGAGAATTAACACTTGTTACCTCATTTTTTATTTTTATGACCTCCTTTTCAGAAGTTGTATATACAAAATTGTCTTGCCATTCAAAATCACATTCAATTTTTTCGTCTTGTATAATGTGATAAATTTGTTGAATAGCATTTTCATTAGCCTCTAAATAATTTTTTGCAAAATCAGTGCCAAATGTATGAATTAAATAATCATAAAAAAGACCGTGGCTAGAAGTAATTTTAGCAGTTGTGTTTCCGAGTAGTATGATGAGCAAGTTTGTTTTTTTCTAATACACAAACATCATATCCCTTTTTTGACAAATAATAAGCAGTTGTAAGCCCTGTAATACCACCACCAACAATACAAACATCTACATTTGAATTTGTACTAAGTTCGGGAAAAGATGGTAGGCAAACCGAATCAATCCAATAAGAATTTTTCATAAAAAAACCTCCTAATATTAGTATCTTTACCAATATTAGAAGATTTATCCCAATAATTTACCAGTGATAAGTTTCTTTTTTCAAAATTTTAAAAGCTCGAAATAATTGTTCTAACAAAAATACACGAATCAATTGATGAGGAAAAGTCATTTTTGAAAAGCAAATTTTTTCATTTGCACAAGACAATATATTCTCAGCAAGCCCCAAAGTTCCTCCAATTACAAAAGTAATACAACTATTAAAACGTAAGCCAATATCTTCTATTTTTTTAGAAAAATCTTCACTAGAAAGCTCTTTTCCCAATAAGTCTAAACAAATAACATAGGAATCTTTTCTTATTTGCTCTAAAATTCGAGCAGCTTCTTTATATTTAATCTCGTCCATAATAGAAGCTGGTAACTTCGTAGGAAGCTTTTCATCAGATACCTCTATTATTTGAATATGACAATATTTTGATAAACGTTTTGCATATTCAGAAATGGCATCTTTTAAATAAACTTCTTTTATTTTTCCAACACACACTATTTGAATAGAAAGCATAAATTTCTCCTTTTTATAATGAAAAAGCTGAGTGTAACATACTAGAAGATGGTGTATTTATTATCTTAGAACCTTATCCTAAAAAAGTAGGAGAAGTTCTACTAGCAACACACATACGAATATTAGTATCATCTATACCAGCATAATGTAATTGCTCTAATACAGAATTAAAAGCAAGTTCTGGAAAATTGTTTTCTTTACTTAAATGACCTAGCATAACTTCATTTAATCCAGTACTAACTAGATGAGCAATCGTTTTTCCAGCCAATTGATTAGAAAGATGCCCATTTGGTCCCATAATTCTAGTTTTTAGTAAATAAGGATAATGAGAACATTTCAATACTTCGGGCTCGTAATTTGCTTCTAACATTAAAAATTTGCTACCCTCTAAACAATTCATAATTTCTGTTGTCATATGTCCAATATCAGTCGCAATACTAAACTTTTCTCCCTCATTAAAAATACTAAACCCACAAGGGTCAGCAGCATCATGAGGGATTGAAAAAGGGTAAATTTTTAAATCATTAATTTCAAAATAATGATTGGTAGAAAAACATTTTTGATTGTTTTTTTCAATTTTCTCTTTTTGCTTTGGCATAGCATCCCAGGTAGAGGAATTAGCAAAAACAGGAATATCAAATTTTCTTGAAATAGTACCTAAACTTTGTACATGGTCAGAATGTTCATGTGTTACTAAAATAGCATCAATATTAGAAATAGGAATGCCGAACTTGGTCTAACCCATCAATCACTTTTTTTGCACTTACACCACTATCAATTAGTATATTGCAATTTTTACTTTGAACCAATAAACTATTACCAGTGCTACCACTATATAAACTAAAAAATGTTAACATCTTTTTCATCCTTTGCTTCTCATTTTATAATAAAGAAGGAGTTTCCTTAATACGTTTAATACTAGCGCCAATTTTTCTAAACTTTTCTTCAATATTTTCATATCCACGATCAATATGCTCTAAATTATAAATTTCTGTTATCCCTTGTGCACAAATACCAGCAATAATTAAAGCTGCTCCAGCTCTTAGGTCAGTTGCAAAAACAGGAGCACCATATAAACTATCGACACCTTCAAAAATAGCAGTTTTTCCTTGAGGGGTAATTTTAGCACCCATTTTATTTAGTTCATCGGTATATTGAAAACGCGATTCCCAAATACTTTCATTAATAATACTGTTTCCTTCTGCAGTAGCCAACACTACTCCCATTTGAGGTTGCAAATCTGTTGGAAAACCAGGATGCGGTAATGTTTTAATATTTGCTTTACTAGGTCTTTTATTACACCATACATGAATAGTATCTCCATTTAACTCTTCTACACCAGCACCAATTTCCAATAATTTTGCACTAATACATTCTAAATGCTTTGTAGTACAATTTTTAATAATCAAATCACCTCGGGAAGCAACAGCAGCAAGCATAAATGTACCTGCTTCAATTTGGTCAGGAACAACAGAATAAGTAATATTCCCTTCTAATTTTTTTACACCATTAATCTTAATAACATCTGTACCAGCACCACGAACATCAGCTCCCATTGTATTTAAAAAATTAGCAACATCAACAATATGAGGTTCCTTAGCAGGATTATCAATAATGGTAGTACCTTGTGCTAAAACAGCAGCAAGCATGACATTAATGGTAGCACCAACAGAAACCATATCCATATAAATATTTGTTCCAACTAAATTTTTACAAGTAGCAGTAATATTACCTTGACCAACTTCTACACAAGCTCCAAGAGCTTCAAAGCCTTTAATGTGTTGGTCAATTGGTCTTGCTCCAAGTTTACAACCGACCAGGCATTCCCACTTGTACATCTCCACATCTTCCTAAAAGAGCACCAATTAAATAATAAGAAGCTCTAAATTTTCTAGTAAGCTCAATAGGAGCTCTAGTACAACTGATATTTCTTGAATCAATGGTAATAGTATTTGTATCAATCCAAGTAATTTTAGCACCAAGTTCTTCTATAATTTCACATAGAAGTTTTACATCACTAATATTAGGTAAATTTTCAATTGTTGTAATGCCATTTATCAATAAAGCAGCAGGTAAAATAGCAACAGCTGCATTTTTAGCACCACTAATAATAACCTCTCCTTTTAAAGGGGTTTTTCCTGTAATTACTAATTTTTCCAAGGCAATTCCTCCAATAGTTTTATAAGATAAAATAATTTCTCATGAATTATAAAAAATATATCATAAACCAATGTAATTTACAACTGTTTTGTTAAAAAATATAAGAAGCGATGTTATAATATAGACTATTTTTCCCTATAGTACTATATTCACATTAGTTATGTTTAAATAGTGACAAACAAGGGAGGATTATTTTTCTTGACAAATAGAATTTAAAAGCGTACAATAGAAGGGTAAATAAAAGGAGGAGTTATGCAAAATTCCAACAAAAGAGCATTTGAAATTATTAACTCAAAAACAAAAATATATTTAATCATTATTGCTATATTACTAATTATTATATGCTGTTATCAAATAGCTTTTATTATGCCATCCGTAATCGTGTATGGTCTTATTTGTTTTTATGCTTTTTGGACAAGCAATAAAAGAAAAGCAGAAATTTCAGAGCATATTCGAGAATTGACCATTAATGTGGATTCAGCAGCTAAAAGTACATTAATCAATTCGCCATTTCCCCTTATTATAATGGAAACAGATGGAGATGTTATTTATAAAAGTTCAAAATTTGTAAGTCTTTTTGAAAATGTAGATATCGATAATATACTAAACATACTAATACAAGAAATAAAAGTTGAAATTGAAGAAAAAATAGCTAATCAAGATACCAATAGAACAAAAGATAAAACGATTCAAAAAGAGCAAATCATTGAAGACAAAAATTATAAAATCATAGGGGAATATGTAAAATCCAAGAAAAATGAGAGAAAAAACCGAACCGAATATATGGTGCTTTTATATTTTATTGATGATACAGACTATGTAAAAGCCATTAAAAAATATCATGATTCACAAATCTGTATGGGAATTATCATGATAGATAATTATGAAGAAATGATGCAAAGAATTCAAACAGAAGATAGACCAGGAGTTATTGCTAAAATTGAAAAAAGTATGTATGATTGGGCAATTGAAACAAAAGGCGTTGTAATAAAATCAGATAGGGATACATTTGTTTATATATTTGAACAACGATATTTAGAAAAAATTAAAGAAGGTAAATTCCAAATTCTAGATGAAATTAAAGAAATCAAACTAGAAGGAGGATTGCAGATAACATTAAGTATTTCAATTTCTAATGAGGGAGCCACTGAATATGAAAAATATAAATCAGCATTGTCGGGAATGGATATTATTTTAGGTCGTGGTGGAGATCAAGCAGTAATTCGCGAAAATGAAAAATATTTATTCTTTGGTGGTAGAGCTCAAGAGGTTGAAAAACGAACCAAGGTAAAAGCAAGAACAATAGCCCATGCATTAGAAGAACTAATGATGCAAGCAAAAGATATTATAATTATGGGACATACAAATGGTGATATTGATTCTATGGGGTCTAGTCTAGGTGTTTATCGAATTGCCAAAAGCCTAGGAAAAGAAGTAAATATTGTAAATGAGACAACAGGTCTTACCATTAGTAGTTTTATGGAATCTGTAAAAAAAGAAGAGGATGAAGATATTTTTATAGACAAACAAGAAGCATTATCAAAAATATCAAATGAAACATTGCTAATCGTAGTAGATACTCATAAAAAAAGTTATGTAGAAGCTCCAGAATTATTAGAAAAAACCAATAAAATTGTTGTTATCGATCATCATAGAAGAAGCACAAATTATATTGATAATACAACAATTACATTTCAAGAAGTATATGCCTCTTCAGCAGCTGAATTAGTTACAGAGCTATTA
>CATLGL010000052.1 GCA_949935895.1 uncultured Clostridia bacterium | reverse complement strand
TTAGTAGTAATTCCTTCAATAACAAGTTCTGCAAGTGCACTTTTCATTTTACGAATAGACTCCTTCCTATTTCTTCCATGTACAATAATTTTTGCAATCATAGAATCATAATTCATAGGAATAGTATAACCTTGGTAAATTGCTGTGTCTACTCTTATTCCATTTCCTCCTGGTAGGTGTAATCCTGTAATCGTTCCTGGACATGGCATAAAATTTCTATTTGGATTTTCTGCATTGATTCTTGCTTCTAAACTATGTCCATTTACTACAATTTGCTTTTGTGTAACAGATAACTTTTCTCCACTTGCAATTCGAATTTGCTCTTTTATAATATCAATTCCTGTTACCATTTCTGTTATTGGATGTTCTACTTGTACTCTTGTATTCATTTCCATAAAGTAAAAATCACCATTTTTATCTACTAGAAATTCTATTGTTCCGAGCATTGGTATAACCTATTTTTTTAACAGCATTTACTGCAATTTCTCCCATTTTCTTTCTTAATTTTTCATCAATTATTTCAGATGGTGTTTCTTCTAATATTTTTTGGTTTCTTCTTTGTATTGTACAATCTCTTTCGCCTAAATGGATTGCATTTCCATGCTCATCTGCTAATACTTGTATTTCAATATGACGTGGATTTTCAATTAGTTTCTCTAAGTAAACACTATCATCATTAAACGAATTCTTGGCTTCTTGTTTTACTAAATCATATATTTTAATTAACTCTGTATCATTATGAGCAATACGAATTCCCTTTCCACCACCACCACTAGATGCCTTTAACATAACTGGATATTGAATTTTATTAGCAATTTCTACTGCTTTTGCCGTTTTTTCTACCAAACCATTAGAGCCTGGCACAACAGGAACTCCAGCCTCCTTCATTGTTTGTTTTGCTTTTGATTTATTTCCCATTAAATCAATCAGATTATAATTTGGGCCAATAAATTTAATCCCAATTTCATTACAAATTTTTGCAAAGTTGGCATTTTCTGATAAAAAACCAAATCCAGGATGAATGCTATCACATCCTGTTAAACAAGCAGCTTCTACAATCGCTTTTCTATTTAAATAACTTTTAGAAGGTGCGGCTTCTCCTATACAAATTGCCTCATCTGCTAAACTTTTATGTAATTCTGTTTTATCTGCCTCAGAATAAATTGCAACTGTTCGAATTCCCATTTCACGACAAGCACGAATGATTCGAACAGCAATTTCTCCTCGGTTCGCAATTAGTACTTTTTTTAACATTTTATGGTATCTCCTTTACTTTTTGACATTTTTGTGGTATACTAATGTTATTAAATTACCACATGGAGGTATAAATATGGATTGGGAAAAAATTCGGAATAAGTATCGCATCAATATGGAAGCTCTTCGTATACTTGATGCTTTAGAGCCAATCTATGGGAAGTGGGGAGGATTTCCCATAAGTTTCTATATAGCAGATTATGATGAAGCCATTATTAAACAGGTTTTATCTGATTTTGGCTATCCTAACTCCACCACTAAGCACTGTCCTACGGATTCCACGCATTATTGCGTATGTGTCCATCTATAAAAATTTTTATCCCATCTAATAAAAGTCTTATCTGGCTCAGGTAAGGCTTTTTCTTATTAGCTTTATACAACTGCAAAAGTAAGTTCTCCTTTTGCAACTACTTTTCCACCAACTGTTGCTATTGCTTCTCCTATTCCAATACTCCCTTTTTGTTTGATAATATTTACTTCTAATTTTAAAGTATCTCCTGGTACCACTTGTTTTTTAAAACGCATTTTATCAATTCCTGCAAATAGGGCATTCTTTCCTTTGTTTTCTTGTTTACTAAGAATAGCAATTGCTCCTGTTTGTGCTAAACTTTCTACAATTAAAACACCTGGCATAATAGGATTTCTGGGAAAGTGTCCCTTAAAATATTCTTCTTTTTCATTAACATATTTATAAGCAATGGCACTTTCTCCTGGTGTGTATGCCTCAACTTCATCTATCATTAAAAATGGTTCTCTTTGTGGTATAATTTCTTTTATTTGTTCTTTATTTAGCATTTTTCCACTTCCTTCTTCTTTTTTGTATTATAATATGATATAATTATTTTAGATACTAAACCTATACTTAGAGGAGGTATAAAAAATGATTTTGTTGGACGCTGAAAAGATTACGTTCTATATAGAACGAATTCGGCATAACAATCTGCCCATAACGTCAGATTGTATTATAATTGCCAATGATTTGTTGCAACTTATGACAAAATATCCAAATGGATTACCAGATAATTACACTTTTGAATTTTCAAAAGACTTATCTGAAACAGCCATTTTTGATGTTTTTCATATGCTTGCCAAAAAGCATCCCATTATCATTTCTGAAGAAGAACATACATCTGTTGTTCTTACAGATTCGTTGTTCTAATCTTTTTGCCGGCGAATTGTTTCGCCGGTTATCCTTTTTTACCTTATTTTAAATAATGGTTTTCCAAAGTCTACTATTTCTTCATTTTGTACACAAATTTCTACAATTTCTCCATCAAATTCTGATTCAATTTCATTCATTAGTTTCATTGCTTCAATAATACATAATACATCACCTTTTTTTACCATATCTCCTACTTTTACTATTGGTGGTTGTTTTGGTGAAGCTGCTTCATAAAAAGTTCCTACCATAGGAGAGGTAATAATTTTTATATTGTCCTTGGTGGGTTCTATTATGCATGGAGATTCCTTCTTTTCTATTTCTTGTTTCAATGTAATCTGTGTTTGATTCGATATCGGCACTTCTTCTGTTTTTTGAATATTTGCATGCTTCTTTAATTTTACCTTCATTCCTTCTGGAAATTCAATTTCTAGTTCATCAATTTTGGCTTCTCCCATATCGTCCATTAATCTTTTTATTTCTTCATAACTCATATTCCATAATCCTTTCTATTCTTCGTATTTTTTTAATAGAATTGAACTATTATGTCCGTCCAAAGCCTAAAGAATTTGACATAGCATACTGGATTTTCACATTTCTTCCTTCATTTGGTACAATATCTAAATCACATTCTTCATCTGGTACTTGATAACCAATTGTTGGTGGAACAAATCCCTCTTGTAATGCTTTAATACAAGCAATTGCCTCTATTGCTCCTGCAGCACCTAATAAATGCCCTGTATTTCCTTTGGTTGAACTTACCATCACTTTATTTGACATATCTCCCAATGCTCCTTTAATTGCCATTGTCTCACAAGCATCATTTAAATGTGTAGAAGTTCCATGTGCATTGATATAATCTAATTGCTGTGGTGTAATACCTGCCTCCTCTATTGCTTTTTTCATTGCTCTTGTACCACCTTCTCCATTTGGTGAAGGTGATGTAATATGGTAAGCATCTGATGTTGCACCATAGCCAACAATTTCTGCATATATTGTAGCATTTCTTTTTTTTGCATGTTCTAATTCTTCTAATACTAAAATTCCTGCTCCTTCTCCCATAACAAATCCATTTCTTTCTTTATCAAATGGAATACTTGCTCTTTTGGAGTTAGTACTTTGTGACAAGGCTTTAATATTCATGAAACCTGCAATTCCTGTTGGTGTAATACTTGCTTCTGTTCCTCCTACTACCATTACATCTTCATATCCATGTTTAATGATACGATACCCCTCCCCTATGGAATGGGTTGCACTGGCACATGCTGTAACAATAGCAAAAGATTCCCCTTTTGCTCCAATTTCAATTGCGACATTTCCTGCTGCCATATTAGAAATAACTGCTGGTATATACATTGGTGCTACTCTATCAGCACCTTTATCAAAATAATTGTGACATTGTTCTTCTATGGTGCCTAATCCTCCAATTCCAGAACTTACAATAACTCCTACTTTTTCCATATTGGTATTTTCTTCTGTAATACCACTAGTTTTCATTGCTTCTTTTGTTGCAATAATCGCATATTGTGAAAATTCATCTAAACGTTTTGCTTGTTTTTTGTCAAAATAATTTTCTGGGTCATAATCTTTAATTTCTGCTGCTAATTTTACTTTAAAATCACTTGTATCAAAATGCGTAATTTCATCAATTCCACATACTCCTTGTCTAATCCCTTTCCAAAATTCTTCTACTGTTTTTCCAATTGGAGTAATTGCTCCTAAACCTGTAATAACAACTCTCTTTTCCATTTTTTATCCTTTCTTTACATAACCATTCCACCATCAATATTGATGACCTGACCTGTTATGTAACTTGCATCATCTGATGCTAAAAATTTTACAACTTTTGCTACTTCCTTAGCCTCTCCCATTCGTTTTAATGGAATTTGTGTGTTAATAGCTTCTTTTATGGTATCATTTAATACCTCTGTCATATCAGTTGCGATAAATCCTGGTGCTACTGCATTGACTCTAATATTTCTACTTGCTACTTCTTTAGCAAGTGATTTTGTAAATCCAATAATTCCAGCTTTTGAAGCAGAATAGTTACATTGCCCTGCATTTCCGCAAATTCCTACAACAGAAGAAAGATTGATAATATTTCCTTCTCGTTTTTTTAACATATAAGGAATGACTTGTTTGGTTACATTAAATACGCCTTTTAAGTTAATGTCTATTACCTTATCAAATTCGTCCTCCTTCATTCTCATTAATAGATTATCTTTTGTAATTCCCGCATTATTTATTAACACATCTATTCTCCCAAATGCTTCTATTCCTTCTTTTACCATTTTTTCACAAGATGTAAAATCAGATACATCTGCTTTAATAAAAATGGCTTTACTTCCCAACTTACTAAATTCTTCTTCTAATGCTTTTATATCTGTATTATCAGATACAAAGTTTATGATGACATCATATCCCATGTTTGCAAATTCTTTTGCAATTTCTTTTCCAATTCCCCTTGTACCACCAGTAACAAGTACTACTTTTCTTTCCTCCATTTTTTTCTTCCTTTCTTATTTAAGTATCTCTAATACTTGTGTTAATGTTGGTATATCACAAATATTCATTACCTTGGCTTCTTTGTTTTCTTTTTTTACAAAACCCGATAAGGCTTTTCCTGGACCTACTTCAATATAGGTATCCACTCCATATTCTTGCATATTCATAATTGCTTTATCAAATCGAATTGGATTTACCATATGATTTTCTAATATTTCCTTCATATTATCCGTTTGCTTATAGCAATCTCCATCAATGTTTTTTATTACTGGTATAGTTCCTTTTTCAAAACTTATTTTTTGCAATTCTATTGCAAACTTTTCCTTTGCTTTATTTAGTTTTTCTGTATGAAATGGTCCACTTGTTTTTAATGTAACTAATTTCTTTGCCCCTTTTTGTTGTAAGTCTTTTTTAGCAAGCTCCATTGCTTGTTTAGTTCCTGAAATAACGGTTTGACCAGAATAATTATAATTAGCTGGCACAACAAATTGTCCTTTTTGAGTTAAGTTTTTGCAAACTTCTTCAATTTTTCCGGCTTTCTAATCCCATTACTGCTACCATTTCAAATGCTTCGTTTGGAAGTTCATGTCCGCATATAATAACCACGTTTTTCAATAAGTTTAATCCCTTCTGAAAAATCAATATATCCACTATACATTAAAGCGGTATATTCTCCTAAACTGAGCCCTGTACAAATATCAGGTATTATTCCTTTTTTTCTTAATACTTCTGCTATAGCAAGGGATGTTACTAAGATAGCAATTTGTGCATTTTCTGTTTTATTTAATTCTTCTTGTTCAGATGTAAAACAAAGTTTTGCAATATCTTTTGATAAAATTGCACTTGCTTTTTCATAAACATTTCTTGCCTCTTCATAAGCTTCATAAATATCTTTTCCCATTCCAACACTTTGAGCTCCTTGCCCTGGAAATAGAAATGCAATTTTCATACTTTTCCTCCAATTCAATTGTCAATTTTTTACTTTTTATTTATATATCATTTTAATGTCTTTATCTATTAGTCTGACCAGTCAGGTTTTATCGTTTTTTGATAAAAAGCAGAGTAGCATTAACTACTCTGCCTCTGTTCAATTATTTCTAAGTAATAATACACTGCTCTTTTAGAAATATGTAAATCTCGAGCAATTTCATCCACTGAATAAGATTTCTTTTTAAGCCGTCTTATTCGTTGCAATCGTTCTTCTTTTCTTGTTGGCATTTTTTCTTCTTTATGAAGCCAAATAAGATCTTTTTCGATTGTACTAGTACTAACATTCCAATGATGTGCCAACTCTTTTACTGTCATATTTATCCGATTTTCTTTTACATATTCTCTTCTTTCTTTTGTTTGTTTCATTTTCACAATCCTTTCTACTATTCCTTTATTGGCTATTATCTTCATTTACTACATTATGTTGATTTTTACAATAATTTGTTAAGAAATTTCATAGTATCTCGTTACTGTTCAAAACTATGTATCATTTTATATCTTTTATAATTAAGCAGGTAAGGGAGAAATCTCCCCCGCCTGCTATGGTGCCTATTGGATGTTGAAGTGTTCCAGAATATATTTGACCTCTGCATCCACTTCATACGGTTCTGTTTCAGGCAGATAGATGATTATTTCAAAATAGCTCTCCATACAGCCCTGCCAAAAAATCTCTTTAATAACAGAAACCACTGATTCCTTATATATTAAAATCTGGTAACTCCGTATATTCCTCTAAAACTTCTTCTGCATTTTCGTCCTCTTCAAAAAACTACTTTGGGATACAGTGATAGTGCTTACCTAAAATTACTTCCCAAAAAAGAACTCCTCCGCTTTCCCCGCAACCTTCTTCTTTTACCCTTTCAAAGTAATTCTTCAGTGTCAACCTTTTTGCCATTTCTTTGGCATCATTCGCGATTGTCAGTGTATACTGCTTGGAAATGTCAACATTGTGGAGTATCACCTCTGGTTCATTTTGGGTAAGCTTGTCATCACTTTTATATAAAGTTACCATAAAACTTTACTTATGCCAATCAATATGATATAATGATGTTGACACTAATAACCACATAGATGGAGGTATCTTTATGTTAAAACTTTTCAATCTAAACGAATTATCAGACAAGGAACTGGAAGAACTTCATGAGTCTTTGGAAGACCAATCTTTATTGGCCGCTGTTTTGCGTGAGCAGAGCAGAAGAGACTCTATCGAAAATTCTTCTACACAATAACTTGTCTGCTGTCATCACATATTAGTCTTACTATCTAAATTGTGATGATTATGAAAAAAGGGTTTCTATAAATGAATTGTACTCCAATTTTTAGAGTATTATTCAAAAATAGAAACCCTTTTTCTTATTTTATTAACGTATTTGGATCAATGGATTCTCCATTTTTAGTAATTTCAAAATGCAAATGTGTTTCATCTGCAATTTCAAATGCTGCTGTATTTCCTACTGTTCCAATGCTTTGTCCTTGTTTTATTTCTTCTCCTACTGTTACAAATTCTGTTGATAGTAGATTCGCATATAACGTTTCATACCCATCTGCATGTTCTACAATTACAGATAAACCATATCTTGGATCATTTTTAATCGATTTTACTTTTCCATTTGCTGATGATTTTACAACTGCTGTTTTGTCTGCTTTTATATCCCATCCTAAATGTGTTGTCCATTCTTCTAATGTTTCAGAATATAGTAATTTTTCTTTTGCATAATCTTTTAAAAGTTCTCCTTCAATTGGTCTTGTAAAAGTAAGAGCTTCTGCTTTAGTTTCTTGGGATTTATTTTCCGTATTGGTTTTAACTGTTTCTTCTTTTTTAACCGTATTGGTATTTTGTGTTTTCTTAGCCGTATTTTGCTTAGCTGTTGTCTCTTTTTTGGTAGTATTACTCTTTGTTTCTGTTTTGGTTGTTATGGTATTTTGTGTTTCACTTTTGGATTCTTCTACTGTTTTTCCCATTTGTGAACTTACCTCTTCACTTTGTCCTCTACCTCCTTGTACTAAACTTGCTATTCTTTGGTTATCTAATTTTGCTTGTTTGTCCATTTTATTTCCATATAGAATAAATGTAGCAACAAAGGCAATAATACCAATTAGTATTATACTTCCTCCAATATAAAGCATATTATTATTTTGTTTTTCTTCTCTTCTTCTTGGTTCTCTTCTCATGTTAACTCCTCCTAAATTTTTAAATTTAGTTAAAGTATTTCCTCTATTTACAAATTTTATACTCTTTATTCGAAAATTACCAAAAATTAAATATCTTTTCAATATATATTGATTTTATTTTATTGATTATTAAAGCCATTTTTTTCAATATTTTAGAAATTGCTACATATTTGTAATTTCTACATCTTTATAGAAATGTTTAACAATCTCTTCTCCATTCTTTCCCTGTTTTGCAAGGGCATCTGCTCCTGTTTGGCTCATCCCAACTCCATGACCATAACCAATTACTGAAAATTTAATATTATCTCCTTCTATTGCATATGTAAAATCCGTAGAACGAAGCCCTAAAAGTGTTCTTACCTCCACTCCAGCAAGTTCAAGGTTTCCTACTTTTAATGTTTTTACTCGGTTACTGTCTGTTTTTTCCTTAATTTCAATCGCATTTTCTTTTGAAAAATCAATTTCTAAATTTGCATGTTTTTCTTTTATTTTTTTCATAAACTCTTCTTTTGAAATCACTAATTCTGAATAATACTGTGAATAGGCATCTTCTCCGTGACGTTTCTACTGCTTGCAAATATGGATAACTTCCTCCCCAAACATTAACTGGAATTTCGGTTTTTCCTCCACTATTAGAATGGAAAAATGCATTAATTGGCTTTCCTTCATAAGTAATAATTTTACCCGCTGTATCAAATACAACTTGTTCTATTTTGCTCCAATTTTGTTCCCTTATTCCTTCTTCCCATTTCGACAATCTATCTTCTTTTGAAATCCATGCTTGACAGCAAGTACTTTGGTCACAAATATCAGCATTTTCATGTTTTTTGTTTTCATTTGTTACTTTATAAAGAGTATAAGTTCTTGCCACCATTGCTTGTGCCTTTAATGCCTCTAGTTCAAAATCTGCTGGCATTTCTGCTGATACTACATGACACAAATATTCATCTAAATTTACCTCTTCTATTTGACCAGTTTTATCATGTAACAAACGAATTACTTTGTAATTTCCATAATCGTATTCTTTTTTTATTTCATAACTAATTTGATTGGTACCTTCTTCTGTTTGCAAAAAAGTCTGTTTAGTTTCAAATTTTTTCGTAAATAGTATGGGAATTAGAAAAATAATTTGAACAAAAAGAATAATTCCTATTATTATTTTTTTCATCACGACACCCTCTAGCATGTTAATTTTGATTTCATGGAGTTTAAAATTTTCTTTTCAATCCTTGATACTTGAACTTGTGTAATTCCTAACACTTTTGCCACTTCTGACTGTGTTTTATCTTTATAAAATCTTAACAAAATAATTTGTTTTTCTCTGTCTTCTAAGTTTTCAATTAGTTGTTTTAAAGCAATTCTATCTATAATTCCACTTGCCTCATCTTTTTTACATGGTATTTTATCAATTCGATTTCTACTATCTTCTCCCGAGCCTTCTTCATAAATAGAGGTTACTGGGCGTAGACAATCTAATGCATAAGTAATTTCTTCTTTTGGTACTTTTAATATTTTTGAAATTTGCAAAATTGTTATTTCTTCTCCTGTTTTATTTAAGTATTCTTTTTGTATTTCTAAAATTTTCATAGCTAATTCTTTAGTACTTCTACTTACTTTTATCATTCCATCATCTCGAATATATCGTTTGATTTCTCCTAATATATATGGTACTGCATATGTTGAAATTTGTACTTCATAACTTGTATCGAATCGTTTCATTGCTTTAATAAAGCCCATACAACCTATTTGATATAAATCCTCTGTTTCATAGCCTCTTCCCATAAAACGTTTTACAATATTCCAAATAAGTCCTTTATTATTTTCAACAAGACGTTCCATTGCCTCATTGTTTCCTTTTTGGGCTTTTTCTATGTCAGCTAAATTATTTTCGTACATAGCTTAAGCACCCTTTCTTATATTCTAAAGGAACTAAAAATTTTACCTTCTTGCTCCTTTTTCTCTATTCCTTCACGTTTTTGAATTACTTTTTTCATGGTAACCTTTGTTCCTAATCCTAAAATGGATTCTACTTCTAGTTCATCCATAAAACTTTCCATAATAGTAAATCCCATTCCAGACCTTTCTAAATCTGGTTTTGTTGTATATAATGGTTCTTTTGCTATATTGACATTTTCAATTCCTTTTCCATTGTCTGATATTTGAATGGTAACGGTATTGGCAAATATTTTACAAATCACTTCAATAGAACCCTCACTATTTTCATAACCATGAATAATAGAATTTGTAACGGCTTCTGATACAGCCGTTTTAA
>CATLGL010000051.1 GCA_949935895.1 uncultured Clostridia bacterium | reverse complement strand
TAAAGGATATCTTAAAGAGTAAATTTTTTAAGAATAAGAGGTAAAAATAAATAAATGGATAATTTTTAATTACCCATTTATTTATTTATTTATTTTCAATTTTTAAGTTTTCCTTTTTTAAATATCCTTGGGTATAAAAAGCCTTGATGTACATAAATAAAGAAAAGACTGTCATTAGTAGAGCTAAATAATAAATATATTGGTCAAATCCTGGTAAAGGACTCATACTATATTCAGGATGATTAAAAATAGTCAAATTAAATTGTCGAATAAAGAAAGAACTTACAATGGCAATATAAAATAGAACAGTAGAAAGCTTTCCATACCATCTACTAGATACGACTAGTTCTTTTCCATATAAGAAGGAGGCACCAGCAATCATAATACATTCTTTTAATAACACAACAATTAAAATCCATAAAGGAATAAAATGTTGAAGTGCTAAAACAGTTAATACAGAGATTTGAGTTGCTTTATCTGCAAGAGGATCAATCAATTTTCCAAAATTAGTAATAAAATTAAATTTACGGGCAATCAATCCATCTAATACATCGGTTAATCCAGAAATAGTTAAAAAGATAAAGGCTAATATATAGTTTCCTTCATTTAATCCCCAAACAATAAAGGGAATTAAGAAAAAACGAAGCATTGTTAATATATTTGGTATGTGTTTTGTCATTTAAAATTCCTCCACAATTTATATATTCTATCATACAATTTTTGCTAAATTTCGTCAAGCAAATTTAAAAAGATTTAATAGAATATAATTAATATTTAATCATAAAAATAAAAAAATTCGAAGTTATATATAGGAGGTAATGAGTTAATTAACCTGATTATAATGAGGACATTTAGATTTATGAATAAAAAATTAGCTACTGCTTTATTAACAGTAGCTAGTAAAAATTACTGGATAGCAAAGGTTAATTCATGGTTTTTACAGTCAATACATATATTTTGACCATCGACTAATTCTGAACGTAAAATCATTTCTGATAAAATATCTTCAACATATTTTTGAATTGCTCTACGAAGAGGTCTTGCACCATATTTATAATCAGTCCCTTTTTCTAGTAAATATTCTTTTGCCTCCTTTGTAATATGAAGAGAAATCAGTTTATTTTTTAACGCATTTTTAGTATCTTCTAGCATTAAATCAACAATCTGTAATAATTGTTCTTGATTTAGACTATCAAAGACAATAATTTCATCTACACGATTTAAAAATTCAGGTCGAAAAGTTTGTTTTAAACTATCTTGAATTTTATTTTTATCAATGGTAGCTTCTTTTCCAAATCCAATAGAATTATTATTTAGGTTAGAACCAGCATTAGAAGTCATAATAATAATGGTATTTTCGAAACTAATATGATTTCCCTGTGAGTCAGTCAGTTTTCCATCATCTAATACTTGAAGTAAAATATTAAATACATCAGGATGTGCTTTTTCAATTTCATCAAATAAAAGAATGGAATATGGATGACGTTTAACTTTTTCAGTTAATTGACCAGCATCGTCATAACCAACATATCCTGGAGGAGAACCAATTAGTTTAGAAGTAGAGTGGCTTTCCATGTATTCCGACATATCAATACGAATAATGGAATCCTTGCGACCAAACATTTCATAACTTAAAGATTTAGCAAGTTCTGTTTTTCCAACACCAGTAGGACCAACAAAAATAAAAGAGGGTGGTCTTTTGGTGCTTTTTAGCCCTGCACGATTTCTTCTAATGGCTCTTGCAACAGCAGATACAGCTTCGTTTTGACCAATAATATGTTTATGAAGATTTTGCTCTAAGTTTAGAAGTTTTTTGGTTTCTTCTTCTGTAATTTTTTGAACAGGAATTTTGGTCCAATGCTCAATTACAAGAGCAATATCTTGAGTTGTTAATTGTTTTGGCTTTGCTTTTTTGGTTAACTCTGCAATCTTTTCTTCTAATTTACATTCTTTTGTTTTTAAATCAGCAGCTTTTTGGTAATCCTCTGTTGAATCAGCTGTTGCTGCCTCCTCTTTTTCTTCTTGAACAATTTTTAACTCATTTTTTAATAATTCTAATTGAAATAGTTCTTTATTATTTAAGTTAATACGAGAGCAAGCTTCATCTAAAATGTCAATTGCTTTATCTGGTAAAAAACGGTCATGAATATATTGTTCAGACATCATTACTGTTTTTTCAATTATGTCGGTTGAAATTTTTACTTTATGATAGTCTTCATAATATTTCTTAATACCATCTAAAATTTTAACAGTATCTTCAATACTTGGTTCTTCTACTATTACAGGTTGAAATCTTCTTTCTAATGCAGTATCTTTTTCAATATATTTACGGTATTCTTTTAGAGTGGTTGTTCCAATTAATTGAATTTCGCCATTTGCAAGAGAAGGTTTTAGAATATTAGCAGCATTGTTAGAGTTTTCTGCATCACCTGCACCCATAATATTATGAATTTCATCAATTACTAAAATAATATTACCACATGCTTTACATTCATCAATTAGTGTCTTCATTCTTCCTTCAAATTGACCTCTAAATTGAGTGCCAGCAATCATCGCGGTCATGTCTAATAAATAGACTTCTTTATTTAATAATTTAGCAGGAACATTTCGATTTGCAATTTTGATGGCAAGACCTTGTGCAATTGCTGTTTTTCCAACGCCAGGTTCTCCAATTAGACAAGGGTTATTTTTGCAACGACGATTTAAAATTTGAATAATGCGTTGAATTTCTTTATCTCTACCAATAACAACATCTAATTCATTATTTTTAGCTTTTATAGTTAAATTAGTACCATATGTATCTAAAAATTTTGTCTTTTTTTGTTTTACTTTTTTATCAACCTTTATTTTTTTACTAGAATTATTTTGACTATCTTCTTCAGTGGTATTTTCTGTATGTTCATTCATATTAAATAAAGTATTAAAAGGAATTGCTGTTGCAGAATTTAGTGCAATGTCATTATTAGATAAATTTTCAGTTAAATCTTTAAAAATTGTTTCAAATTGAGCTGTCATATCTTCTAAATTAACAGAGTCTCCTTCTAAAAAGGTAGCTTGTTTAGCAAGTACTTCCAAAGGATTAATTCCTTTTTCTTTAGCACAATTATAACAAAATCCTTCTAAAGAGGAAGATTCTTCTTCTTTTTGTTTATTAATAAAAATAATTGCTGTATTTTTTTTACAAACAGAGCATAACATTGGTAAAATCTCCTAACTTTTTCTTTTTTCTATTAGTATATCATACAAGAAAAATCACAAAAAGTCAAGAAAATAAGAATAGGAACAATAACAAATTAAGTAAATTTTTTGTGAACACGAAGGGAGTATAAAGTGTACATAAATGCTTAATAAGAGGAAAAAAATAGAAAATGGAAAAAAGTTGAACCACATAAAATATAACTTGACTAAATTATGTAAAAGTAATATAATTACCATAACGTAAAAACCAGCAGCAAGACCTAGCTATATTAGAAATATGGATGTAGATAGGCGAAAGGAGTGGTATGAAATATTTAACAATACCAGGAGTTGTCAAAGACATAGAAAAGTTTTGTATACTTAAAAATTTAATCTATGTTGGCAGACTTGTGCAACGGAAGGATTTTGTACAAGTAGGAGAAATGATAAAAATAAAAGAAAAATACTATATCATTTCTTTTCAGTATCTTTCCATTGAAAATGCCACTATGGCAACAACATGTGCTATCCAACCAATAGTGTATGATACAGAAAAATACGAAATAGCTGATTCTTCTGCAATCGTTATGATTGTATGGGACACAACAAGTAGTATGGAGTATGTGAAAAAAATCTATGTATTTCACGAAAATCAGAAAAAAGAGTTACGCCGACTTAGAAAAGGTGAAAGCATAGTTGAAGTATTTCAAAATAGAACCAAATAAGAAATAGAAAGGGTTCTATAGCAAAAAGCAGGCTACCCATTCTTTTAATTTGCTAGTAATGTAGTGAGTGAAAAAGGAGGGGTGGTTTTTTTGTGATATAACAAAATGATAATTTTTTATCTATTATAAAGGACAAAGGCATATTATGATAAAATTAGCATATCAATAATTAAGCAAGATTTGACGAAAACAGAAATATATGCTAATATAAGAGGCATAGTGCAAAATTACACTTGAAGGGATGTTAAAATAATGATAAGAAAAGAAAAGCTTCTGCTTTTGATTAAGCGAACAACACTGTTTAGTATGATTATGATTACTTGT
This sequence comes from uncultured Clostridia bacterium, assembly GCA_949935895.1. Classification (GTDB taxonomy): domain Bacteria; phylum Bacillota; class Clostridia; order TANB77; family CAG-508; genus RGIG8482. Next base: position 6,206 of record CATLGL010000051.1, on the reverse strand, counting down.
ATTAGTATAATCCCCATAACTACTTCTAATAATGAAATGATACAACAAGTACAAGAAAGTAATAAGTTAGAGCAATCTATGGAAATTCATGAAAGAGAAATACATTTAACATCAAGGTCTTCACAAAGACAAGATATCAACATAACAATTTCAAAAGATATGGATTTAAGTATTCGTTGTGGTGTTTCGAAGGAGGTCTTTAAAGCATGGATGAAAAATTTGAAATTAGATACCTCTGGGTTTTTTTATCAAAATAGTGATATCATATATGATTTATGCCAGAAATATGGCATAAATGAGGTGTTTTTTTGTGGTCTTATTTCAGCAGAATCACGGTTGGGGCATTACAAAAAGGCATAGAGAAAAATGTAATTACATTAGTATGATGTCTAAAGGAAAAATGCTTCAATTTGCTTCAGAAGAAGAGGGACTAGAAGCAGCAGCAAAATTGTTACATAGGCAGTATTTAACAGAAGGTGGAGCATACTATGAAGGAAAAACATTAAAAGATGTACAAAAAAACTTTTGTCCAAAAACAACCAATTGGGTTGATTTGGTATATGGTCGCATGGAAAAAATTTATTCATATAAATAGATATTTCTAAATAATAGTCAAATTATTTTTATGATGAAACAATATAGATAATAAGGAGTCGAGGTGTTTATCGACTCCTATATTTTAAGTCTCGTTTTATTACCATTGACTAACCCTCAATTTAGTCAGGCATTTTTTTGAAAAATACTTGACAAATATTATTAAAAAGTTATATAATAATTAAGTTAAAAGAAGAAGGTATCCACTTCTCACCTTATCTAAAGTCAGAAAAAGGTTATAAAATAAAGATTTTATACTATTACTAAAGGCGTAGTAGGAGAATGGTGGATTGACTTTTAACAAAGTCAATCTTATTTTTTTGGAGGTGTTTTAGATAAAACAAGAATTACCAATCAATGAACAAATTCGTCAAAAACAAATACAACTAATTGACGATGAAGGACAAAAACTAGGAGTTATGGATACACAAAAGGCTTTGGATATTGCATATGAGAAAAATTTAGATTTAGTGCTTGTAGCACCAAATGGAAATCCACCAGTTTGTAAAATTATGAACTATGGAAAATATAAATTTGAACAAGCAAAAAAAGAAAAAGAAGCAAAGAAAAAACAAAAAGTATATGAATTAAAGGAACTTCGTATTACACCAAATACAGAAGAACATGACTTCAACTTTAAAGTAAAAAATGCAAGAAAATTTTTAGAAGATGGATGTAAGGTAAAAATTACCGTTCGTTTTAGAGGAAGAGAATTAAATTATGCAAATCAAGGAGAAGCGATTTTAAATCAATTTATTGAAAGCTTATCAGATATTGCAGTTCCAGAAAAAAAAGCGGTACTAGAAGGTAAAAACATGTTTATTATATTAGCTAAAAAAGCTGAAAAATAATAGAACAATACAAAGAAGGGAGTTTGAAAAATATGCCAAAATTAAAAACAAATAAAGCGGCAGCAAAAAGATATAGTCATACAGCAACAGGAAAAGTAAAAAGAACACATGCAAATTCAAGACATAGATTAGCAACTAAAACATCAAGACAAAAAATGTCTAGAAGAGAAAATGCTTATGCAGATAAAACAGTAGAGGCAGGAATTAAAAAATTATTACCATATGGTAACTAAAAATAGAAAAAGTTAGGAAGGTGAAAAAGAAATGGCAAGAGTAAAAAGTGCAATTATTACACGAAAAAAACATAAAAAAATATTAAAACAAGCAAAAGGCTATTATGGTGCAAAACATTATAGATTCAGAATGGCGAAACAAGCAGTTATGAAATCTGGAATGTATGCCTATGTAGGAAGAAAAGATAAAAAAAGTAATTTTAGAAAATTATGGATTACAAGAATTAATGCAGCAGCAAGAATGAATGGCTTAACTTATAGTAAACTAATAGCAGGTTTAAAGAAAGCAAATGTTACGATTAATCGTAAAATGCTTGCAGAGATTGCAGTAACAGATGCACAGGCATTTACTAAAATTGCAGAAATTGCAAAAAATGCATAAAATAGAAAAAGAATGAAAAAACGGAGAGAAAATCTCCGTTTTTTATTGTTTTTTCATTTTTGGTTTTGAAATAAGAGATGCAATATATCCGAAAGAAAATAGCAGCACTAATACCACCTGCAGCAGCCTTTGTTCCTCCAATAAAAGCACCAATAAAGCCTGATTTTGCTACTTCATCAATAGCACCTTTAGCAAGAGCATTTCCAAAACCTGTTAAAGGTACAGTAGCTCCACAGCCAGCAAAATCGACAAGATGTTGGTAAATACCAAGTCCGCCTAAAATGGCACCAGTTGTTACAAAAATAACAAGAATTCTAGCAGGTGTTAATTTTGTTTTATCAATTAAAATTTGTCCAATAATACAAATGAGTCCACCAACAATAAAACAGCGAAGCATTTGCATCCAATCAATTGAAGTTAAAAAGTCCATTGTTTCCACCTCCTAAAGTTCAATTGCTATAGCATGAGCAATACCAGGAATAGATTCGCCTTGCTGAGAAGTAGTAGAATTGGTTAATGCACCAGTCGCCATAAGCAAAATTTTCTTATATTTTTTTTGTTGTAACATTTTAAATAGATATCCAGAAAATACAGTTCCACAACAAGCACAACCACTTCCGGCCAGAATGTGTGTCCTGTTTTTCTTTATCAAAGATTAAAACACCACAATCATTATAATTTGATTTAATATTATAACCTTTCGTCTCAGCCATTTCAATTAAAATTTCTTTTCCAACATGTCCTAAGTCACCAGTTAAAATAGCATCATAATAACTAGGGCTACGACCAGTATCTTTAAAGTGTGAGATAAGAGTATCAAGGGCAGCAGGTGCCATAGCAGCTCCCATATTATTAGCATCTTTAATTCCCATATCTACTATTTTTCCTGGTGTGATATGAGTAATATATGGACCCATTCCATTTTTGGCAACAATCGCAGCACCACTACCAGTAACAGTCCATTGAGATGTAGGAGGACGTTGATTTCCTAATTCTAAAGGAAAACGAAATTGTTTTTCAGCACTACAAAAGTGACTAGATGCAGCACATAACGCATAAGAAGCAGCTCCTCCTTCTAAAAATATACTTGCCATACATAGAGCTTCTACAAAAGTAGAACATGCTCCAAAAATGCCAAAAAAAGGAATATTTAATTCACGAAGACCAAAACTTGAGGAAATACATTGATTTAACAAGTCTCCTGCAAAACAATAATCAATTTGTTCACTAGGAATACCTGATTTTGCAATTGCCATATTGACGGTTTCTTTTATAATTTTACTTTCTGCTTTTTCCCAACTTTTTTCTCCCCAAAATTCGTCTTCTAAGCATTGGTCAAAATAACTTGCTAAAGGACCATCAGCTTCTTTTGGACCAACAATGGATGCTGTTTGCAAAATAGTAGGTGGGGTATCGAATTTGACAGTTTGCTTTCCAATTTTTTGCATAAGTTTTCCTCCTTTTTCTATACAAGTGTAATGGATTGTGTATTAAAAATAAGGTATAAAATACCAACAACAATCGAGGCAGAAATACCAAAAACAAGTACAGGGCCTGCAACGGTAAACATTTTTCCACCAACTCCCATAACATAACCTTCTGATTTATATTCCATAGCTGGTGATACAACTGAATTGGCAAAACCAGTAATTGGTACCAAAGAACCTGCTCCTGCAAATTTTCCAATTCGATTAAATAAATTTAATCCTGTTAAAAAGGCACTAAGTCCAATTAGAATAATAGAAACAATAGTATTTGATATTTGTATATCCATTCCACGGTATTTACAGTAATTAAAAATAATTTGACCAATAGAACAAATGAGTCCACCTACCCAAAATGCATTAAAACAATTTTTGATAATAGGAGAATTGGGAGATTTTTGTTCAACATAATTTTGATAATCCTTTTTTGTTTGAATCGGTTTCAAAAAAATTCCTCCTTTAATCACGATCTCGATCAACGACAAACGCTAAATCTAAATCGACTAAATATTCTGTGATTTTTTTACCACTTACTTTAGCTCGTTGTTCTAAAATAGTGATACTAGTAATATAATCAAGCGTTTTTGATGTTTCACTAATGGTTTGTGCAATAGCATCTTTCCAAGAAACTTCAGATGTTCCTGTTATTTTTAAATGTTTTTCAACGACCATTTATTATCAACCTCCGTTTTTTTCGTATTAGTCATATATTTTCCAAAATATTAAACTTTATACAAAATTTTTTTAAATTAACTAATTTTTGTAAAAATAAATTATCTTACTACATTTCTGCTACTTATGTCTATATAATAACAAGTTGAGTATACAAATTTACGAAAAAGATTTAATTTAAAAAGTTAAATGTGATATAATAGGAAAAAAGTAAAAAAGGGGGTATTATTTTGGGACTAAAATTAGAGCATGTTACCAAAACATATATGGATAAAGTTGCCGTAAAGGATATTTCATTTTCGATTGATAAACCAGGTATTTTTGGCTTATTAGGTACGAATGGTGCAGGGAAAACTACTACTATTCGTATGCTTCTTGGAATTTTAAAAAAGGATACAGGAAGTATTACTTGGAATGGAAAAGAAATTTCAAGAGAAAGTGTGAATTTTGGCTATTTACCAGAAGAAAGAGGAATCTATCCAAAATCCAAGATTAAAGATCAGATTATATATTTCGCAAAATTAAAAGGAATGCAACAAGAAGAAGCATTAAAACAACTAACATATTGGGCAAAAAGATTAGAAGTAAATGAATATTTAGAACTTCCAGCAGAAAAACTGTCAAAAGGAAATCAACAAAAAGTTCAATTTATTACAGCTGTTATTCATAACCCAGAGCTCATTATATTAGATGAGCCATTTAGTGGATTAGACCCAATCAATGCAGAAATATTAAAGCAAGTGATGTTTGAATTGATTGAACAAGGGAAATATATTGTGATGTCTAGTCACCAAATGACACAAATTGAAGAATTTTGTAGTGATGTTGTAATTATGAACAAAGGAGTAACTGTTTTAAAAGGAAATTTACAACAGATTAAAAATAGTTATCCATGTAATTTATTAGAACTTACAACAGATAAAGCAGTGGAATCCTATATTGAAAATGCGGGATTACATATTATTTTTAGTAAGAATAATGAATATCAAATTGAAATTAAAGAGGAGAAAAAAGCAAGAGCTCTATTAAAAGATTTAATAGATGCAGGGATTGAAGTAAATCGATTTGAATTAAAAAGACCAAGTTTACAAGAAATATTTGTAGAAAAGGTAGGTGGGTAGTTAATGAGAAACTTATGGACAGTGGCATCATTTACGATTAAAGAAATGATAAGAAGAAAGTCATTTCTTATTTCGAACTTGATTATTTTTGCAATTATTATATTAGGATTTAATGTACCTAATATAATCGATATGCTAAAAGGAAATGAACAAGAGGTATCTAGTAGTGACATTGTATTATTGGTAGATGTAGACAATTTATATGAAGGTACATTAGAAACATTAAATGAAATGGAATTAGGAAAAAAATTTCAAGTACAAAATGTATCAATAACAAAAGAAGAACTAAAACAAAAAATTGATAATGAAGAAATTTATGCAGCTATGATAATTGAAAAAAAAGATAATCAAATACAAATTTCTTATGTAGTAGATAATTTGGGGATGGGAGAAGCTCCAAGTGAAGTAATAGAAATACTAACAACTTTATATACAAAGGTTCAGATTGGAAAACTAGGCTTAACTCAAGAACAATTAGTCAATATTAGTCCTAATTTTTCAATGGAGGTAGTACAAACTAATGAAAATCCTTCAAGTGGTAATGTGTTTGCTATTATGTTGTTATCTTTAGTACTATTTTATGCTATTTATTTTTGTGCATATCAAGTTTCAAGCTCTATCACAACAGAAAAGACATCTAAAATCATGGAAACTTTAGTGACTATGACAACCCCAAAAACGATTGTACTTGGAAAAACAATAGGAATAGGAATTGTAGGATTAGTACAGGTTGCAGCAATTATTGTGGTGAGTATTATTTCTTGTAATCTATTTTTAGAATCAGGCTTATTATCAAGTATTATTGACATATCAAAAATAACACCAATGCTTGCTATTATGATCGTAATTTATTTTATTTTTGGATATGC
>CATLGL010000050.1 GCA_949935895.1 uncultured Clostridia bacterium | reverse complement strand
GAAGTAATATAGAAGCAAGCTGTGCAGTAACCGTAACAATGACAGTAAGTAATTTAGCGACAGGAAATTATGTAAGTTATAATAGCGGTTCCAATGGAACGATACTTTGTAGAGTACTATATCCTGCGTCTTCAGCATATGGATTTCAAATTATTTCAGATAAAAATGTGAAAAATGTTACATTAGGAGTAGATGGTTCCACTCCCAATACATCCCATTGGCAAAATGCAATTAAAACATTAAATACACAAGCATCAGCATATCTTAATTCCACTTATGCAGAAAGTGCAAGGTGTGTAGGTTCTGTTCCTAATAATCCTAATACAGGAGCTACAAATGATTCACAAGATACTTATTATACAACAGATTTTAATGCCATGAAAGCTTTAAATATACAGACAAGTCGGTGCAGAATATTGGTTAGCATCTCGTTATTATGATGCTGGAGTACGGTACTGGTAGTAGAACTTATGGAGTACGTACAATTGGGAGTAATGGAGCATTAACAACATGGGGAGGTAGATTATATGGGGATACATGGGGATCATCATATAAAGGAAGTACAGCCACTTATGGATTTCGACCATGTATAAAATTAAAAACAAGTGTCAAAATCACAGGAGGAAATGGGACAAGTTCTTCTCCTTATACACTTGGAATATAAATCAGTCTATCATAAAAACAAACTAATTTGAAATAATTCATTTATTGTTTCAAGTTAGTTTATTTTTATGTAGTAGATTACTTGATAGATGTTAAAAATAATGTAGTTTGTTAATTGATAATGTGATATTTTTTATGTAAAAGTATAATACCTAAAAAGCATCGATTTCATTGTGTTTCCAAAAACTGAAAGATATAATGAAAGAAAAGATAGAATCAAAGGAAAAAGGGGAAAAACAAATGAAACAGAAAATAAAAGAACAAAACAATAAGCAATTTGCATCAGGAATTACACTTATTAGCCTTGTTGTTACTATTATAATATTAATTATCTTAGCAATGATAACAATCAATTTAACCATAGGAGAACGAGGCATATTTCATATGGGAGAAAGAGCAAAAATAGAAAGTGAAATAGCAAAATATGAAGAAGAAATAGAACTAGCAAGGGGAGATGTGGAATTAGAACATATAGGAGAAGTTACACTAGATAATTTAATTAACAAAATTTATGAAAACAAAATAGTAGAAGAAGGAGCAATTACAAAATTAAATGAGCAAATAGCTAAAATGGTAACAAAAGAAGGATATATATTTACCATAACAGCAGATAAAACTAAATATATAGGAAAAGGAGAAAAAGGGGAAGAAATTATCAATAAATTGCCAGAAGAAATAAAAGTAGGAGATATTAGCATATTATTAAGTAATTATGAATGGACAAAAGATAATATAACAGTGAGTCTAGAAAATAACATAGAACAAAACTATTTTATATTGCAATATAGTTTTAACCAAGAAAATTGGAATAATTATGAAAAACCATTTGAAGTAGAGAAAAATGAGACAGTATATGTATGCTTAAAAAATATAAAAGGAGAAATGAGTTCAGTAGCAAGTTATAAAATTAGTAATATTGATAAATTAATTCCAAATGAACCAGAGATACAAGTAAGTTCTAACACAAATAGTATAACAATTGAAGTAAGTGCAAGTGATCAAGAAACAACAGAGGAATATGGAAAAAGTGAAATAGGAGAGATATGGTATAGTAAAGATAATGGGGAAACATGGCAAACCAATGAAGAAGATAAGATAAAAACAAGTTATACATATGAAGGATTAATGCCAGGAACAAGTTATCAAATACAAGTAAAAGTGATAGATAAAGCGAAAAATGAGACAATAGGAATCGTAGAAGAACCAGTACAAATAAAAATACCAGTAACAGAAATAACTTTAAATAAAGCAAGTACATTGATTGAAAAAGGAAAAACAGAAACACTAACGATAACAGAAATACTACCAGAGAATGCAAGTAATAAAAATGTAAAATGGACTAGTAGTAATACTAATATTGCAACAGTAAATAATGGAGTAGTAACAGCAAAAGAAATAGGAAGTGCAACAATAACTGTAACAGCACAAGATGGAAGTGGAATATCTGCAAAATGTAATGTAAGAGTAACAAAACCAATCTCTATTTTAAAACCAGGTGATTATATACAATACGATAGTGGGAAAAATGGAAAGATACAATGTAGAGTATTATACGATACATCATCTGCTTATGGATTACAAATTATAGCAAATCAAAAGGTGAAAGCTGTTACATTAGGAGGAAATACGTCAAATAGTGCATTAGAAAGTTGGAAAAGTGCAATTGGAACATTAAATAAAGCAGCAGAAAAATATTTAAATACAACTTATGCAAGTGGTGCTAGAAGTGTTGGGAGTACGCCATCAAATTGGAATGCTCATGCATATACAACGTCTGCGATTGAAACATATGGAACCGATGTAAATGCTATGGATTCTGTAAAAGGAGGCTTTCGACGAACAGGATGGCACTACTGGTATGCTTCTAAAACCATTAGTAGCAATGGAGAACGTTGGCTTTATCTTGAACATGAGCAAGGAGGGGTACGCTTTCAATATGGGATATGGAGCAATGCAAATAGTTTTCGTACAGAAACTCACCAATTAAGACCAGTTTTTATATTAAAGCCTGATGTAAAAATAACAGGAGGAAGTGGGACAGGTAGTTCTCCATATACATTAGGAATATAAAATTCAATACAGAATCATAAAAAGCAATCAAGTAAACAAAGAGTAGTATACTTGATTGTTTTTTTATTTGAGGTAATAAGACTATTGCTATTTAGCAATAAATCCAGTATAATAAAATTGTCTATAAAAATATACAAAAGTAGGAAATATCAATTATTGCAGTATCAATTTGAAGGATTTTTAGGAATATGAAAACAAAAAAGAATGAAAAATACGATTAAAATGATATGACAAAAATCGGATTACAAAAATATTTACCAAACAATAAAATAAATAATATAGTAGCAATATTATATTGAAATATAATAAGACAAATGAAAGGAGAATGAATGTTGAGAATTTTAGCACTAGGAGATATTGTAGGAGAGAATGGATTAAAAAAAGCAAAAGAAATATTACCAGAATTAAAGCAGAAGGAGAATATTGATTTTGTAATAGCAAATGGAGAAAATGTAGCAGGAGGAATGGGAATTACGCATAAACTATATAAAGAACTTATAGAAATGGGAGTAGAGGTTGTAACATTAGGAAATCATACTTGGGCAAAAAAAGATATCTTTTCATTTATTGATGAAGAGAAAAGACTAATAAGACCTGCTAACTATTCACAAGGTATTCCTGGAAAAGGATATGTAACAATAGAAGCAAAAGGAAAAAAAATAACAGTGATAAACCTAATAGGAAGAACAGAAATGAGTATCTTATCTGAAAACCCATTTATAAAAGTAAAAGAAATTTTAAGCCAACTAGAAAAAAATACAGATATAATAGTAGTTGATTTTCATGCAGAAGCAAGTGCAGAAAAAATAGCAATGGGATATTATTTAGATGGGCAAGTAAGTGTCGTATTTGGAACACATACCCATGTACAAACAGCAGATGAGGTCATATTAGAAAAAGGAACAGGATATATTACAGATATTGGTATGACAGGACCACTAAAATCAATTATAGGAATGGATATAGCAGCATCTTTAAAACGATTTGAAACAAGTCTTCCAGAAAGATATAAGTTAGCAGAAGGAAGTTGTGGGTTATCTGGTTGTATTTTTGATATTGATGATGCAAATAGTCGAACTACTAATATAAAAAGGATAAAAATGTAGAAAAATGTAGAAAGAGGTTGAAAAGAATTTCCATTTTTTACCAAAAAGTACTAGACAACAAACCTAAAATATAATATAAATATACTTGTTAAAAAAATGAAACAAAAATTAAATTTTAGGAGGCAGAAAAAATGGAAGTTTTAAAAATTTCATCCAAATCAAATCCAAATTCAGTAGCAGGAGCAATTGCTGGATTGGTAAAAGAAAATGAAAGAGCAGAAATGCAAGCAATTGGAGCAGGAGCATTAAACCAAGCAATTAAAGCAGTAGCAATTGCAAGAGGATTCGTAGCGCCAACAGGAGTAGACTTAGTATGTGTACCAGCATTTGCGGAAGTTCAAGTAGAAGGAGAAGACAGAACTGGTATTCGAATTGTAGTAGAATCAAGAGACTAGAAATAGTTATAACATAATAGGGGGGAAACATGAAAGAAATGTTTTCTCCTTTTTGTTTGAAAAAGGAGTTGCATCTTTAAAGAATTTAAGATATGATGTTAAAAAAATGGAGGGACAAGCATTGAAATCAAATCGTATTAAATATGTATTTATTATCATTGTATTAGGACTAGTAGTTTATGCAGGATATTCTATTTATGGACAAAACAATAAGCAAGAAAATAAACCGATTGAAATACCAGAAGAAAAAATTGAAATGATTACCAACCTTCGTATACCAGTTATTTCATTTGATACTATCAATCCAATTCTTAGTAAAAATCAACAAATACAAGATTTAGCACGATTGATATATGAACCATTATTAGAATTAACAACAGATGGAAAGATTGAGTTATGTCTTGCAAAAGAATGGACCAAACAGAGTCCAACTTCATATGTTATCAAATTAAGGGACAATGTAAAATGGCAAGATGGTACCCTTTTAAGTGCTAAGGATGTTCAATTTACATTTGACAGATTAAAAGATACGAATATAAATTCAATATATGCCTACAATGTTGAAAAAGTAATAGGAGTAGAAGTAATAGATGATAATACCATTAAAATTAATTTAACACAAGAGGTACCATTTTTTGAATATCAATTAACATTTCCTATTATGTCATATCACTATTATGAAAATGAAGATTTTATAAATACCTCTAAAAACAGTAAGCCAATAGGAACAGGAAGATTTCAGGTAGAAAATAATGATGGAAATATCACATTAAAACAAAATAAAAATTGGTGGAAACAAGAAAAAGAAGAAACAAAATTAGAAGAAATTCAAATTATTAAATATCAAACCATGGGAGAAGTGTATAATGCCTTTAAAATAGGAAATATTGATGTATTAACAACCAATACTCTTCAGTTAGAGGATTATATCGGAACCATTGGATATAATAAAAAAGAATATTATGGCAGGAATTTAGATTTTTTAGTATTTAATTGCAAAAATTCAATATTATCTGATGTAGAAGTAAGAAAGGCAATATCATATCTAATAAATAAGCAAAATATAGTAGAAGGAATCTACAAGGGCAAATATATTGTAACAAATTTTCCATTAGAATATGGAAGCTATTTATATGACGATAAAAAAGTAGAACATGAATATAATCATGAAAGAGCAAGATATATATTAGAACAAACAGGATGGACATACTATAGGAAAACATGGCAACGAACCAAAGACTATAGAACACAAAGATTACGTTTTGATTTAGTAGTTAACAATAGTAATGAAAATAGAATACAAGTAGCAGAAAATATAAAACAAACATTATCAGAATTTGGGATTGATATTACAATTAGAAAAGTAACAGAGGGACAATATCAAAACTATTTACAAAATAAAAATTATGACATGCTTTTAACAGGTGTATACAGTGGGTTTAGCCCAGACATATCGTACTATTTTTCAGGAAATAATCTTGCCAATTTTCAAAATGACGAAATGAATCAAAAATTGGAAGAAGTAAAAAATATACGAGATGAAAAAATATTAAAAGAAAAATATAAAAATATCATAGAAATTTATGAACAACAAATGCCATATGTATTTTTATATTATAGTAAGACAACACTTGTGTGTACGCCAAATTTAGTAGGAGAAATTAACCCTAATAGCTATCAAGTTTATCAAGGAATTGGCTCATGGTATAGACAGTAATGAAATTTGAAAAAAATTTTAAGAAAAGTATTGACAAATCCAAAATGTAATGTAATAATACAATTACAAACAAACGTTTTATAAAAATAGGAGGAAAAAAGAATGGAAAATTCAGAAAAGAAAAAAGCATTAGAAGCAGCAATGGGACAAATTGAAAAACAATTTGGAAAAGGATCTGTTATGAAGCTTGGAGAGTTTCAAGCAATGAATATAGAAGCGATTCCTACAGGTGCTTTAGGATTAGATATTGCTCTTGGAATTGGTGGAGTACCACGTGGTAGAATTATTGAAATATATGGTCCAGAATCATCTGGAAAAACAACACTTGCTTTACATGTTGTTGCAGAAGCACAAAAAGTAGGAGGAGAAGCAGCATTTATTGATGCAGAACATGCATTAGACCCTGTGTATGCGAAAAAATTAGGAGTGGATATTGACAATTTAATTGTTTCCCAACCAGATACAGGAGAACAAGCATTAGAAATTACAGAAAGTCTAATTAGAAGTGGAGCACTAGATGTCATTGTTGTTGACTCTGTAGCAGCATTAGTACCAAAAGCAGAAATTGATGGTGACATGGGAGATTCTCATATGGGCTTACAAGCAAGACTTATGTCACAAGCATTGCGAAAGTTGGCAGGAGCCATCAATAAATCAAAAACAGTTTTAATTTTTATAAACCAATTAAGAGAAAAAATAGGTGTCATGTTTGGAAATCCAGAAACAACGACGGGGGGAAGAGCACTAAAATTTTATGCATCTGTTCGTATGGACATTAGAAAGACAGAAAATATTAAGCAAGATGGAGAAGTAGTAGGAAGTAGAGCAAGAGTAAAAATTGTAAAAAATAAAGTAGCACCACCATTTAGAGAGGCAGAATTTGATATTGTTTATGGAAAAGGTATTTCAAAAGAGGGAAATATTTTAGATATGGGTGTTAATCTGGATATCATTGAAAAGAGTGGTTCATGGTTTAGTTATAATGGTAATCGAATTGGACAGGGAAGAGAAAATGTGAAGCAATATCTATTAGACAATCCAGAAATAATGCAAGAAGTAGAACAAAAAATAAGAGATAACTTTGCAAAAGCATTTGAAAAAAGTTTAGGAGAAGAGGAACTTTCAGTAGAAGAGGAAGAATAAGGAAATACTTTATTGTAAAGGTTATAAATAAATGGAGGTTACTGTTATTACTTTGTTTAATAATAGTAACCTTCATTTATTTATTTTTGTTAATATATAGAAAGAAAAGTGTAAGGGTTGATACTCATATCATACTATTATGTAAAATTTAGAACAGATATTATCAAACAAAACACAAAAACTATTGACAAGATATTATAAGTAAATATAAAATAAGACCATAAAGTAAGATATACATTATTACTAGAATAAGATAATAAAAAAATATACATAATACTAAGAAAGTAGAAACTTATTTTTATAATAAATGTGTAATAGAAAAAATGAAAGGGGAATACTAATGAAGAAAATAAGAGAAAATAAAGCAATTACATTGATAGCACTAGTGATTACAATAATTGTATTACTAATTTTAGCAGGAATTACACTAAACTTAGTGCTGGGAGAAAGAGGAATCTTCAAAATGGCACAAGAAGCGGGGAAAAACTATACAAATGCTGCAAGATATGAAGAAAATATGATAGATAGGTTTACAAATGAGGCAGAAGGAATTGCGAATGAAGCAATACGGAAATTTGCCAGAAAATGCTTTAGCAAAAAAAGCACAAATAGGAGATTATGTAGCATATGATCCAACTAAAGGAGTAACAGATACTAGTAAATTAACATACACATCACCAATAGGAAGTGGATCATCTCATGGAAATGGACACTCAGAACAAACTTTTACAGCAAATAATACAATCCAGTGGCGAGTATTAAGTAAAGATGAAATAACAGGAGAAGTGCTATTAATTAGTGCAGAGCCAATAGGTAACGATGCAGGAGAAACATTCTCTATGAAAGGAGCAATCGGATATTTATATGCACAACAAGAATTAAATGAAATCTGTAAAATCTATGGATATGGAACAGGATCAGATACGACAAAGACATTTACTTATGAAACAGGAGATACAGTAGAAGGATTGGATAGAGGAACAATTACAGGAAGCGGGGCAAGAAGTATTTGTGTAGAGGATATAGACAAAATAACAAAATATAATCCAAAGACTTTCACAAGTGGTTCACGTAAATATGGAGATTCTTATACTCATAGTATCTTTTACCCAACAAAAACAATGAAGAACGGAAAATCAACAGAGGAAAAAGAGCGAACAGACAGATGGACAGCTTACTATTATGTAGCTTCAGAACAGATGGCAGATACAACAAATGTTATATATCAAATACTATTTAAAGATAAAGTAAACGTTAATAATCTAATATACTGGTTGGCGTCTCGTGGCGTTGGCTTGGACTCAGCTGCTGCTCTTTTTGGTATGTTTCGTGTAAATGAAGGTGGAGTTGCCTACAATAGCCTATGTCGTAGTCAGTTTGGTGAATTACATGAAAATATCCATAGCTTATCTATCCGTCCAATCGTATATCTAAAGAGGAATACTCAAATAAGTGTGCAAGATGAGAGTGGAGTATGGCAGATAAGTGAATAGAAATATAAGTTAAAAGTCTTTATACTTAAAGAAATAGAATTGTCCAATATAGTGTAATAATTTTTAAGATAGTTTTAGTGCCAAAAGTACTAGACTATCTTTTTTTATTTTATCATACAAGTCCTTTTGTTTATGTTGCATGAAATAAAATTATTTTGCATATATATGAAAAGAGAACTTGAAACTAGGGAGGAAATATGGAGCGAAGAAGGAAGGCAAGAACAAGCAAGATTAGTAAGTTTTTGGAGTTACCAGAAGAAGTAATATCAGATAAACCTAAAATAACAATTGTTGGCTTTGAAGAAGTTTTAATTGAAAATTATAAAGCTATTCTAGAGTATGAAGACTTCTATATTAAAATAAACACATATCTTGGAGCAATCAATATCAATGGATTTAACCTAAGGCTAAAGGAAATGACAGGAGATGACATTATGGTATTAGGTAAGATTGACAGTATGGATTTTGAACCAGTAACAGACGAATAAAAAGAAAGGAGACATTAGAATAGTGTTTTTTAAAATTGTAATGTATTACCTACTAGGATATGCTAACATTAGTGTAGAAGGTTATTTTATTGAAAGATTTATCAATATTTGTATTAGCAAAAATATTCTTTTGTGGAATGTTAAAAGAAAAAAATCAAGTTTTCTTTTGGCTAATATAGCGATAAAAGATTTTAAAAATATAAGACAGATTGCTAAAAACACAAAATGTCATATTAAAATTGAAAAAAAGAAAGGACTACCATTTGTTTTAAATAGATATAAAAAGAGAAAAATTTTTATAGGATTACTAATTTTGGTAATGCTTTTCATTTTTAGTATATCTAATTTCATATGGAATATTGAAGTAATAGGCAATAATACCATTTCAAAAGAAGAATTGGTAGAACAATTAAAAGAATATGGATTAGAAACAGGAAAATTAAAAGCTAAAATAAATACCAAAGAAGTAATTGATAGTATAAGACTAAAAAGAGATGATATTGCTTGGATTGGTATAAAAATAGTAGGGACAAATGCTGTTGTAGAAGTAGTAGAAGCTGACAAGAAACCAAATATCATAAACGAAAATGAATATTGTAATATCATTTCAGACAAACAAGGAGTAATTACAAAAATAAATGTTCAAAACGGTACAGCCCTAATGAAAGTAGGGGATATTGTAACAAAACGGTAATATGATAGTAGGAGGATGGATAGAAGGAAAATATACAGGAACAAGATATGTGCATGCAAAAGCAGAAATTGAAGCAAAAGTTTGGTATTCTCAAAAAGAAACAATGAATCTATCTGGAGAAATAGAGGAAGAAACAGGAAATGAAAAAATAAATTATGAAATAAGATTAAATAATTTTAAAATAAATTTTCCGAAAGGGGTTCCATATTTTCAAAATTATGATACAATAAATGAAAGCAAAAAATTAAAAATATTTTCAAACTTCTATTTCCCTATAGAATTTACAAAGACTACATACAAAGAGTTAACCAAAAAGCCTGTAACATATACGGAAGAAGAGGCTAAAGAGATATTAACAAACAAAATAGAAAAAGAACTAAGAAAACAGATACTAGAAGAAGAAAAAATTGTAAATACACATATAAACTCGAAATTAGAAGGTACAACTCTAGAAGTGGAATTGATATATGAGGTACTTGAAAATATAGGCACAAACGAAAAAATATTATTTTGAAAGGATGATGAAATATGACAGAACGAGGATTACGCGTATTACCACAAGAAAAAACTTTTTTTGGAAAAGTAACAAACACAATTACAAAACTACTAATTCCTACAAAAATAGGAATTAATGGATTATTGATATATGCAAAAAGAAGCAACATGTTAAAAGCTTTTGCAAATTATACCAATGAAGAAAATCATGACGAAACAAACAAAAAAGAAATGTTAGCTAAAAAATATGAAGACATGTTCGCACTATATTTAGAATCAATCGATAAATATATTATGGATTCTATTTATGAAAAAGTGAAAAATGATACAGCAACGCCTTTTGAAAGAAATGCATTATCAAAATATTATATGGTTGTTCATTTAAAAGAAACACAATATATTGAATATAAATATCGAAAACAAAAATACTT
>CATLGL010000049.1 GCA_949935895.1 uncultured Clostridia bacterium | reverse complement strand
CCATCTTTATTTCCTTTTACTTCTTTATTTTCCATTTTCAAGTCCTCCATTATTAAATTTTTTAACTAACTTTTTCTCGTTCTTTTACTCTAATTGCTCCTACAATTCTATTTGCTTTTTTCTGTGGATATTTTTTATCATCAGTTATTAGTTCAACTAATTTAAAAAGTTTTTCTCCATTATCATTTGTTTCATCTATTGTAAGATATTTTTTCTGGTAACCTTTCTTTGGCTCATCTAATCTTGCCACTTCATAATATGAAACTTCGTAATACTCGTTAAGCCTATCAATATATTCTTGTAGTTCTTGCTTGTCCATCATAACTGTTGTTCTAACCTCTTTATCTTTTTCATCTGCAATAGTCATATCAAACATTCCATTTTGCATTAGTTTATATATCTGGTTAATAAATGTTTTTCTTAGTTTCATATTCACTAGCTTATAATTGCCTTTACTATCTTTTTCAACTGTAATACTTTCCAAAAACTTTGAAATAAATTCTTGTTTTTCTTCTTTGTCTTTGCTTTTCCATTCTGCCATTAACATATCGTAGAACTTATTAGAACGAATTAGTTTTTCTTTTTCTACATCTCTATCTGCCATTAAATGTTGTGGGCTAAAAGTCTGTTTATTCAAATCAATAGTCTCTAATCGTTTTTGTTCTAGTAACTTTAATTTTTCATCAATAGCTTTGTATTCTTTTGAAAATTCTTCTACATCAACAATTTCTTTTAAATATGCTTCTTTTATTCTGCTTTTTTGATTTCTTAATGTGTTTATTTCTTTATCTAATTTATCTGTATTTTTTTCTTTCTTATCTGCTAAAACAGGATAAAAATACCTTTTTACTGTCATATCATATTCTATTAAATCCATTATCATTGGCATAACTTGTTCTTCAATTAAATCTTCACGAAGATAGAGCTTACAGTCTGCACAATGGTAATACATATATTTTTTCTTTTTACCACCTGTTCCTTTACTTCCCATTATCTTGCCACATTTAGGACATTTCATTTTTTGCATAAAGATATATACTCTATCTCTGCAATATGCTCTTTGATTTTTCTCTTTTTGTATTTGTACATCTTCAAACATTGCTCTAGTAATTATTGGTTCAACAACATTAGGATATATTACGGGCTCTTTTCCTTGTTCTTTTGCTACTCTTTTAAATCTTTCATAATCTCCTACATAGATTTTGTTATTGATTATTTTTTCTATGGTAGAATCATCCCATTTTTTTGGCTCTAAAACTTTTTCCTCATTCAATATATTTGCTATTGTCTGATAACTTTTGCCTTGTAGATATAAATTAAATATTCTAATAACAATATCTTTTGTAGTTTCATCAATCACCATTTTCTTTGTTATATCTCGTTTATAGCCTAATGGACAAGTACCTGGTATATGACCTGACTTTATTGCTCCTGTTAAACCAAATTTTGTTCTTTCTGATACTATCTCAATTTCTAATTGTGATAATACTGTTAGCATTCTTACAAAGAAACGTCCATTAGCACTGCTCGTATTTACATCATCCCTATCGCAAACCAAATAACAATGATGTTCTTCTAGTTCTGAAATTAGAACTTCCAAATCTCTTACAGACCTTGTAACTCTATCTAATTTATAGGCTACAATATAATTGATTTTTCCTGCCCTCATATCTTCCAGCATTTGCTGAAAGGCAGGTCTACCAGACATATTTTTTGCACTAATTCCTGCATCTTTGTAAATTTTATAGATTTTATAATCTTTATATTTACAAAGCTGTTTTAATTTCTCCTCCTGTTCTCCTAAACTAAATCCTTCTCTAACTTGATCTTCTGTACTAACACGAATATAAATTCCTGCTACTTTCCTTCCTTCATTCATTACAAAATTACCTCCTTCTTATTTTAATGAATTTTAGAAAGACACCAAAAAAGTGCCACATAGCATAGATTTGACTATATTGACACTTTAAAGTTTTTATTTATTGTTTTAACTATCTCTATTTTCTTATTTTTAAATACAATTAATAAATCAATATAGTACAATTTTTTAAAAACTCTAAAATATCAATGCTTTTACTTGCTACACTATGTTTTCATTAAATTTTGATAGTGGATATTTATTTTCCAAACTATCTATGTAAAAGTAATCTTGTTCATTAAAGAATAAATATAGCTTATCTTTAATAATTACTCGATGTGGCTCTACATACGCTAAATTGGTATGTTCCACAATTCTTAGGCAACCATTGATAATTTCTGGTTTTACCTTTTTCATTTTGCAAGTCCATTCAATTCTAGAGAGTAATTCTTTACTCATATTGATTTCTTGTTTAATTATATGTAACATAATACCACAAAAACCTCCTTCTTTCAAGACTTTTGGTCAAAAAAAGACCGCTTCATTTTTGAAACGGTTTAAAGTTTTTGTGTTGTCAAATTCTTATAATCTTGAAATTAAGTTATATCAAGCATTATAGAGAGTTCGACAAAAACTCGTCTTGGTGGACAGGGAAGGATTCGAACCTTCGTACTCGTATGAGAACAGATTTACAGTCTGCCGCCTTTAGCCACTCGGCCACCTATCCATATTTAATTTTAGTGGTGCGCCCTCAAGGATTCGAACCTTGGACCCACCGGTTATGAGCCGGTTGCTCTGACCAACTGAGCTAAGGGCGCTGGAGCAGGTAGCGGGAATCGAACCCGCATAGCCAGCTTGGAAGGCTGGAATTCTACCATTGAACTACACCTGCATTTTTTCTACCGACATTTATAAATTATAAGGGGTATTATTTTTTTTGTCAATACTTTTTATAAAGTTTTTTCTTCTTTTTTTCTAGTAATAATTTACAAATCTTAAATAATACTATAAAATAATGTTGAAAAATATCATTTTGGATATTTTTCAATATTATTTGTAAAGGATAAATTTATGAAGCAATATATATCAAATTCAGAAAAAGATACTATGTTACTTGCAACAAGGTTAGCAAGTAAATTAACTAATGGAGATACAATCGTTCTATCTGGCGATTTAGGCTCTGGTAAAACAAAATTTACTCAAGGATTTTTATCGTATTTCGGACTAGAAAGCGAAATTTCTAGCCCTACTTTTACTATTGTTAACGAATATCATAAGAATTCTGTGCATATCTATCATTTTGATGTTTATCGCCTTAATTCTTCTGATGAATTTTATGCAATTGGTGGCGAACAGTATTTTCAACAAGGTATCTGTTTAGTTGAATGGGGCGAGCAACTAAGAGAGGTGTTACCAAAAGAGTATTTACATATTACTTTTGACCGCAATTTTGAAAATGATTCCAAACGATTTTTAACAATACAACCATATGGAAAAAAATATGAAAAAATACTAGCATCTATATTCCCTCTCACCTAGTCTACACATATAATTATTTTAGGAAAGAAAGGAAAAATTTATATGAAAATTTTAAGTATCAATACTTCTTCTAATATTTGTGCTGCTGCTATTTTAGAAGATACTACTTTAATAAAAGAAATATCCGTTAATGATGCTAATACTCATTCTGTTAAACTAATGCCTATTATTGATGAGTTACTAAAAGCTACTAATTTATCCATTTCAGATATTGACTTGTTTGCTTGTGATAAAGGTCCTGGTTCCTTTACAGGTATTCGTATTGGTATTTCTACTATAAAAGCATTTTGCGATGTCACTTCACGTCCTTGTATTGGGGTTAGTGCTTTAGAAGCTCTTGCCTATTCATGTAATTTTGAAGGTCTTATTTGTGCTTTAATTGATGCTAAAAATGATAATGTCTATTATGGTTTATTTGAATATAAAAATGGCGTTTATACACAAATTGGTGAATTTTTAGCTGATAATATTCACAATATTACAGAAATATTAAAAATTTGTAACAAACCTGTCTTTTTTGTAGGAAATGGTAGCGTGATTTATAAAGATGTGTTACAATCTACTTTGAAGCAAAATGCACTTATACAAATAAATTCTGGATATACTAATTTAAGTGCTTATTGTACAGGAAAAGCTGCTTTTGATGCTTTTTGTCATAATAAAATTAACTCTATAACTCCCCTTTATTTAAAAAAATCCAATGCAGAAAGAGAATGGGAGGAAAAACATAAATGTCTAATAATTCGTCCTATGACTATTGTGGATTTAGAAAGTATTAAGTCAATTTTAGAGAGTGATTTTGATGATTTCTGGAATTACACTATTTTTTATCAAGAATTACAAAATCCTAACTCTGAATATTTTGTTTGTTTAGAAAATGAACAAATTGTTGGCTTTGCTGGTATTTGGATTTCTGTTGATGATATTCATATTACCAATATTGTAACCAAAAAATTCTATCGAAATCATGGTATTGGAGCAAAATTATTAGAACACTTAATTACACATGCAAAACAAAAAAATTTATCTTCTCTTACTTTAGAAGTAAATGAAGCAAATAAACCAGCCATTTCATTATACGAAAAATATCATTTTCAAAAAGTTGGACAAAGGAAGAATTATTATAAGCAAAATGAGAATGCTATTATTATGACACATTATTTTTAGTAATAAAAAGGAGAAAAACGAATGAAAAAGAATGAACTAAACTATACCCAGTTAAAAGATTATTGTAATCCTACTATTTTTAAATTTTCTGACACTTCTGAATTAGAGTCCATCAATACAGGAATTGGACAAGAAAGAGGAATTAAAGCACTAGAATTTGGAATTAGTGTTGATGTAAAAGGATATAACTTGTATCTAGAAGGTCCTGATGGCGTTCGGAAAAACAATGTATACTAAAAATTATTTAAAACGAATTTCTAAAAAGGAAAAAACGCCCTCTGATTGGTGCTATATTTATAATTTTGATAACCCTAATGAGCCAATTGCTGTTGCTTTTAATGCTGGTCAGGGTAAAGAATTTAAAGAAGATATGGAGGGTTTTATAAAAGATATTAAAGCAGATATCAATAAAACCTTTAGTAATGAGGACTTTGAAAAAGAAAAAACATTGATAAAACAAGAATTCGAACAAAAACGCTCCTCTTTATTAGAAAAATTAAATAAAGCATCTATGAAATATGGATTTCAAGTAAAAACTGCACAAAATGGCATTTATATGATGCCTGTTATTGATGGAAAAACCATTGAAGAAGAAGAGTTTGATAAATTAGATGAATCGATAAAAAAAGAATTTGAAAGCAAATCTAGTATTGTACAAGAACAAATTCTAACAGTAATTTCTGAAATTAAAGCAATCGAAAAAGCATCTGATAAAAAAATTGAAGAATGGCAATCTAATGTTGCCTTGCTTACTATTAACACTCATATAAATTATATTAAATCAAAATATAAAAGAAATAAAAAAGTAAATAAATTTTTAGATAATGTAAAAAAAGATATCTTAAAAAATGTACCATTATTTATTGAACAACCAGCTACTCAACAAGTGCAAAATCAAGCTGTACCACGCCAAGAACAAAAACAACCATGGCTTAATTATCGTGCCAATTTGTTTATTGATAATAGTGAATTAGAAGGTTCTCCTGTTATTATGGATTCTAACTATTCTTATCATAATTTATTTGGAAAACTAGAATATGAAAATTACTATGGCTCTTTAAAAACAGATTATACAATGTTACAACCAGGTCTTTTACATCGTGCAAATGGCGGATATATTATTTTACAAGCAAAAGATTTATTAAGCAATTCTTTATGTTATGAAGCTTTAAAAAAGGCATTACGTATCAAAGAATTAAATATTGAAAACGCTGTTGACCAACGTAGTTCTATGGTAATGGTTTCTTTAAAACCAGAACCTATCCCCTTAGATTTAAAAGTAATTTTAATAGGAAGTTCAAATATTTATCATACCTTACTTGCTATGGATTCTGATTTTAAAAAATTATTTAAAGTAAAAGTAGAGTTCGAAGATGATGCTCCAAGGAATGAAGAAAATGAATTAAAACTTGCTCGTTTTATTCATGGTTTCTGTGAACAAGAAGAATTACCACCTTTAGATGCAAGTGCTGTTGCAAAAATGGTAGAGTATTCCTCTAAACTTGCAAATAGTAAGAAAAAATTATCCACAAGATTTAATGACCTTTCTGAAATTGTGGCAGAAGCTTGTACCTGGGCAAAACTAGCAAAATCTAAAATAGTGACTGCAGATTTTATTACTAAAACCTTAGAAGAACGAATTGATAGAGTTAAAAAATATGATTCTCGTTATACTGAAATGATTCGTGAAAACACCTTATTGATTAACACCTCTGGTGCAAAAGTTGGACAAATTAATGGATTAACTGTTATGACCATTGGAGATTATTCCTTTGGAAAGCCTTCCAAAATTACTGTTAATACCTATACAGGGAAATCGGGTATTATCAATATTGAACGTGAAGTAGAACTTTCTGGTTCTTCTCATTCCAAAGGTGTGTATATTTTGAGTGGATATATTGGAGAAATGTTTGCACAGGATATTCCATTATCCTTAACTGCTAGTATCTGTTTTGAGCAGTTATACAATGGAGTTGATGGCGATAGTGCCTCTAGTACAGAATTATATGCCCTACTTTCTAGTTTATCTGGTGTACCAATTAACCAATCTATTGCAGTTACTGGTTCTGTCAACCAAAAAGGTGAAATTCAACCAATTGGTGGAGTAAATGAAAAAATCGAAGGATTTTATCAGATTTGTAAAATGAGAGGCTTAGATGGTTCTCACGGAGTTATGATACCTGTTCAAAATGTTGATAATCTTAGTTTATCTGATGAAATTGTTGCTGCTTGTAAAAATGGGAATTTCCACATTTATGCTGTTTCCTCCATTGAAGAAGGAATTGAAGTATTAACTGGAGTTCCTGCTCGGTAAAAAAGATAAAACTGGACACTTCCCATCTGGAACAGTAAATGCACTTGTATATGAGAAATTGAAGAAATATGCTGAGGTAAGTAGTAAATAATAAAAAAGAGAGCCAAAAGTTTTTACGCCTTTGGCCCTCTCTTTTTGCTTATGACTCTGTCCAGTAAACCGCATAACCTTCCTCTTCTGTCCAAAGAATAGACATATTTTCAGCAATTCGCTGGACTTTTACAATTGGTTTCGTCTCATGGTGCTGTTGTTGTATTACTGCCCCAAGTGTAGATTTACCAAAGACTTCTACTTTAGTAAGCTCTATAGATTTTCCTACTTTGGGCTGCTCGGTAATACCCGCTATACCATACCCCCAATATACTCTTTTGTTTTGTTCCATAAGCATTTCCTCCGTTAAGATTAATTATAAAATTATCTCCAAACCAGTGGAACTAAAAAAGGTTTGTATGTTTTGCATTATATCACATTATGTAGATTTTGGCAATCTTATATAATATCTTTTCATGCTCATTTATAGTAAATGAACATCGAATTTGCATGTTTTATGTAAATATGATATAATAGTAGATGAAACTCAGTAAACAGGAACATGGAGGTATTATATGAAAAATTCTTTAAAAATTTTTTTTCCAAACAACAAAATGGTAGTCTATAATGATGTTGAGGCATTTGAACAAACAGAGACTGGTGGCTATACCTTCAAAGTTAGCAAAAATACTAAGGTAGTCTCTTCTGACTTTGAAGGCAACCTCAAAAAATGCCCTGCCATTGGTTCAAGGGTTCGTGGCAATGCTACCTATGAGTACATTGACTACACTTATATTCATCCTTCCAATGAAGCAGCATTTGAATAATGTTCCGTAATCAGCTGTTTTTTGGCTGTCAAGCAAAACAAGGCTGACGAAATTAAAATTTCGTCAGCCTTTATTCTTATTCCTCTGTTTTTCCTTCTTCTTTCACTTCTTCTGCCTTTGGTGCTTCTTCTACTGTTTCAACTACTTCTTCTTTTACTGTATCTACTACTTCCTCTGTAACAACTTCTGTTGTTTCAACTGCTGGTGTTTCTTCTGGAGCTACTGCTACATCTGCTTGTGGTTGTTCTACCACTTCTGTTACTTCAGCAACTGGTTCTTCTGTCATTTCTTCTTTGATTGTAATTTCTTTATTTTCAATTCTTGCACCTAGTTTCTCCTTTGTCTTAGATGCTTTTCCTACTCTATCTCTTAAGTAGAATAATTTTGCTCTTCTTGCTTTACCCACTCTTACTAATTCTACTTTTTCAACTAATGGTGAATGAACTAAGAATGTTTTTTCAACTCCTACACCATAAGAAATTCTTCTTACTGTAAATGTTTCATTTAATCCTCCACCTTGTTTTTTAATAATAATTCCTTCAAATACTTGAATTCTTTCTCTGTTTCCTTCTTTAATTCTGACATGAACTCTTACTGTATTTCCAACATCTAATACTGGAACTTTGTTTTTTAATTGTTCATGTTCAATTGATTTTATAATATCCATTTGAAAATTTTCCTCCTTCTTTATTCATTTTCTTTCAAATTATTGATATACTCTATCTCGTCTTTCGTAAAATTTTCCTTTTTTAATAAATCTGGTCTTTTTTGATAGGTAATTTCAATTGCTTTTTTTCTTCTCCATTTTTCAATATGCTCATGATGTCCTGATTTTAATATTTTTGGCACTTCTCTCCCTTTAAAAACTTCTGGTCTTGTATATTGCGGATATTCTAAAATTCCACTTACAAATGATTCTTCTTTTATTGAAGTTTCCCTTAAGACCCCCTCTACATATCTTGCCACACTATCAATTAACACCATTGCAGGAAGTTCCCCTCCTGTTAAAACATAATCGCCAATAGAAATTTCTTCTGGCTCAATTTCATCAATTACCCTTTGGTCAATTCCTTCATAATGTCCGGCATAATAGAATAATATGTTGATACCCACTTAATCTTTGGACTTCTGCTTGGTCTAATGTCTTTCCTTGTGGTGTTAAGTAAATTACTTTTGCTTGCTCATTCTTTACTGATTGATAGGCAGCATATACCACATCTGGTCTTATTACCATTCCTGCTCCTCCACCATAAGGTGTATCATCTACTTTTTTATGTTTGTCTTTTGAAAAGTCTCTCATATTTATAATATCAAGTTGAATACAATTATTTTTTATTGCTCTTCCTATAATACTCTCTTTAAGTGGTACAAACATTTCTGGAAATAAAGTTAAAACATCAAATTTCATAATATCACCTATTATATAAGCCCCTTCATTAAGTGAACTGTCATTTTTTTATTTGGAACATCTACTTTTTTTACTACCTGCCCAATCGCTGGCAATAGTATTTGTTTTCCTTGTTCATTTTTTACAACATAAATATCATTACTTCCTGTTGGATATACATCAATAATATTACCTAATATTTCTCCTTGTTCTGTTACAACCTCCATATCTATCAAATCAATAATAAAATAGGTATCTTCTGGTAAAGTAACCGCATCTTTACGAGCTATTTTTAAATAACAATTTCGATAATTTTCAGCAATACTAATATCATCAATTCCTTTTAATTTCAATAGTACCATATTTTTACTATATTTTACTTCTTCAATTTGAAAACTTTCTAATCCTTGTTTTGTTTCTAGATAAAGTTTTTCCAAATCGTCAAAACGATTGATATTATCTGTAAAAGGAGTTACTTTTACAAATCCTTTTATTCCATAAGTATTTACAATTTGACCAATTTCAATTAATGATTCCATTATTATTCCTTATTCTTCTACAAATTCAATATTTACTTTTTTATTTTCTTTTGTAGCAATTGCTTTTGCAACTGTACGAATTGCTTTTGCAATTCTTCCTTGTTTTCCAATTACTTTTCCCATATCTCTCTTATCAACTTTAACACTAAAGTTAATAATAGTTTCTTTTTGATTTTGGGTAATTTCAACTTGTTCTGGATTAGCAACTAAATTTTTTATAATTATTTCAAGCATTTCTTCCATAAACTTGTTCCTCCTAGTTTGCTTTTTCAATTAAAGCTTTAACTGTATCTGTTGGTTTTGCACCATTTTGAAGCCAAGTTGCTACTTTTTCTTTATCAAGTACAATTGTTGATGGCTCTGTCATTGGGTTATATGTACCAATTTGTTCAATAATTTTTCCATCTCTTGCTCTTCTTGAATCTGCAACTACAATATGATAGAATGGAGCTTTTTTAGCACCTACTCTTTGTAATCTGATTTTTACCATTTTTTGTTCACCTCCTGAAAAATTAAGTTAGCTGTTAGCGAAGTATGAGCTTTACAAATAACTTCTACAAAAATACATAGCATTTTTGTATTTTCTTATCAAAATCTTCTTCTGCATTAGCTATATTTATATAAATTTAAAAATTGAATGACATTATTTATATCCTATTTAGATTGATATAGACATATCGCTCTTACAAAAATTTATTTTTACATTTTAAAGCCCTTCAAATCTTCTGGATTGATTCCTTTTATCATATTTTTTATGCCCTTATCTGTTTTCATTTTTTTCATCATTTTCTGTGTCATTTCAAAAGAGTTCATAAATTTATTTACTTCTTGTACTGTTACTCCTGCACCATCTGCAATTCTTTTTCTTCTTGAACCATTTAATATTTTAGGATTTCTCTTTTCTTTTTTGGTCATAGAGCAAATAATTGCTTCAATTCTTACAAATTCTTTATCATCTATTTTTACATCTTTTAAAGCATTCATTCCTGGTATCATTTTTAAAATTGATGAAAATGAACCCATTTTTTTCATTTGCCTTAACTGTGTTAAATAATCGTCTAAATCAAATTCTTGTTTTCTTAATTTTTGTTCTAATTTCAAAGCTTCTTCTTCATCAAAGGCTTCTTCTGCTTTTTCAATAATGGAAAGTACATCTCCCATACCTAAAATCCTAGATGCCATTCTTTCTGGATAAAATACTTCAATATCACT